>JBOHBE010000301.1:0-2358 GCA_050698235.1 Gaiellales bacterium | reverse complement strand
GTGCGGCGGCCGCCGGAGGAGACCGCCGGCTTCGTCGCCGGCGACGTCGGCGCAATCGGCTGCGTTCAGGCCGACGCCCGCCTCGACCGCGTCCGGGCGTTCGTCCGGATCCAGGACGGCTGCTCGTTCTCGTGCGGGTTCTGCGTGATCCCGCTCGTCCGCGGCGCGTCGCGCAGTCGCAGTGCGGCAGCCGTCCTCCGCGAGGTCGCGAAGCGGGTCGGGCAGGGCCACCGGGAGGTCGTCCTCACCGGCATCAACCTCGGCTGCTTCCGCGACCGGGCCGCCGGGATGCGCCTGCATGACCTGCTCGTGGCGGCGGCCGACGTCGACGGAATCGATCGCGTGCGGCTCTCGTCGATCGAGGTGAACCACGTCTCGGACGCCCTGCTCGGTGCCATGACGCATCCGGGAGTCGCCAGGCATCTGCACATCCCGATGCAGTCGGGCGACGACGCCGTCCTCGAGGCGATGCGGCGGCGGTACGCGGCGGCCCGCTTCCTGAGCGCAGTCGCCCGCGCCCGCGAACTCGTCCCCGGGATCAACCTGACGACCGACGTGATCGTCGGGCACCCGGCCGAGGACGAGGCCGCCTTCGAGCGGACGCTCGAGGCCGTGCGCATGGCGGGGTTCACGCGGGTCCACGTCTTCCCGTACTCGCCGCGGCCGGGCACGGCCGACGGGGCCTCCGACCCGGTTCCCGCCGTCGTCAAGGCCGACCGCTCGCGGCGCCTTCGCGAGCTCGCCGACAGGCTGGGCGAGGCGCACCGGCGGGCGCTCGCCGGCACCCGTCAGCGCGTGCTCGTCGAGACCGAGGCGGGTCGCGGGTACACCGACGACTACACGCCGCTCGTCGTCCGGGGCGGACGGCCGGGCACGATCGTGGAGGTGGTGGCGTGATCGAGCGGGTCCAGTCCGAGCTGACCGGGGCGATGCGGGCGGGAGACCGCAGCCGCATCGACGCGCTCCGGCTCATCCTGTCGGCGCTCCAGCGGGCCGAGAAGTCGGTGCCAACCGGGGAGTTCGGTCAGTCCGACGCTGAGGCGGTGCTCCGGCGCGAGCGAAAGCAGCGGCTGGAGGCAGCCGAGAGCTACCGCGCCGCCGGGCACGAGGACCGCGCCGCCGCAGAGCTGTCGGACGTGCCGGTCATCGAGGAGTTCCTGCCCGAGGCGATGTCCGACACCGAGCTGGCCGCCCTCGTGGACGCAGCTGTGGCCGAGACCGGCGCAGAGTCGATGCGCGACATGGGCCGCGTGATGGGCCTGGTGACGGCTCGCGGCGAGGGCCGCGTCGACGGCGCCGCCGCCGCCGCGCTGGTGCGGGCGCGACTCTCAGGGTAACTACGGCGTCGTCGTGATCACGACCGTCGTCGTCACGGTCGTCGGCACTGTCTTCGTCACGGTGCGGACGTTCGTCACCGTCTGAGTCGGGCCCGTGATGGTCCTGACCGACGTCCCGCCGGGCCCGGTGACGGTCTTCTTCTTCGTGATGGTTATCCGGTGCTTGACCGTCGTCGGCTTCGCCGAGACCGCGACGATCTTGGTCGTCCCGTTCCTGGTGATGGTCGCCAGCGACGTCGCCGCCGAGGAGTTCGAGTCCGATCCGATGGCGACCCCCAGGGCGGCGCCCAGGATCATGAGCAGAGAGCCGCCGGCGATCGTGGCGAACGCCTTGGAGCCCAGGATCAACCGCAGCGTTTCCATCCCCCCCTGGAATCTACACTTCCGCGGGCATGGGACGAGTGAAACTCTCGGTTGAGAACGATCTTGCCACCGAACTCGGGAACGACCGCGATGCGATGCTGCGCGCGCTGGCCGAGCGGGCGGGCGTCGAGGCGTATCTGCGCGGGAACGAGCTCACGCTGGACGGCGACGACGAGGCCGTCGAGCGGGCCCGGTCGGTCATGGTCGAGCTGGCGCAGCTCGTCGCCGAGGGCGTGAGCGTCGGGCCGCAGACCGTCGACGCGGTCGCCGGGGTGCTCACCGAGGACGGCAGGGCCGTCGACGTGCTGCACGACGTCGTGTGGACGCACCGCGGCAAGCAGGTCTCGCCCAAGACAATCGGGCAGAAGCGCTACGTCGACGCGATCCGCGCGAACACCGTCACCTTCGGCATCGGGCCGGCCGGCACCGGCAAGACCTACCTTGCGATCGCGCTCGCCGTGGCGGCCCTCGGGGAGCGCGAGGTGGCCCGGATCATCCTGACGCGGCCGGCGGTCGAGGCAGGCGAGCGGCTGGGGTTCCTCCCCGGCGACCTCCTCGCCAAGGTCGACCCGTACCTGCGGCCGCTGTTCGACGCGCTCCACGACATGCTGGACGCCGAGCGGCTCGCGTCGTACATGGACAAGGGGATGGTCGAGGT
>JBOHBE010000300.1:0-2009 GCA_050698235.1 Gaiellales bacterium | reverse complement strand
TGGCGACCCCAGCCGGCCGGTCGTCCCCGAGCACACGGTTGAGACTGATGGCCACGTCCTGCACTACCAGGTCGTCCGCCCCGAGGCGCCGAACTCCGATGACTTCCCGGTGTTTGGGAATGAGGAGACCGAGGCGCCGATGCGGCGGTCGCGGTATGAGCTGCACCTGCCGTACACAATCGTGCTGCGGCTGGGCTGGGGCGGCGAGAAGGGGATGGTGTACTTCTTCGCATCGCAACCGATCGACGAGTCGCACTGCTCGGGCTATGTCGTCATGGCGCGCAACTACGACCGCGACCAGCCGGCGCAGGTGCTCCAGGACTTCGAGGACACGATCTTCAACCAGGACAAGCGCGTGGTCGAGTCGCAGCGGCCCGACCAAGTGCCGTTCGACCTGGCCGACGAGCTGCACCTCAAGTTCGACGCGGTGGCCGTCGCCTACCGGCGGGCGATGCGAGCGGAGGGGCTGGCGACGTCGCGGGCTACTGACCCCCGGCCGGGCTGAAGTCCATGATCCAGTTCGTCTCCCAGGTCTCACCGTCGTCTGCGGAGAAGGCCTGCTCCCAGCGCGGCGTCCGGGTCCTCGTGCCCGACCAGGTGAACCGCACGCGGACCGGGCGGCCCTCAAACACGGCCTCACCCTCGAAGATGCCGGTGTCCCCCGAGAACGTGCCGAAGACCGGCGGGTCGAGCTCGCCGGGCCGGCGGCTGTCAGCCCAGTAGATCGACCACCGGCGCCTGGCCGGGTCGAAGAAGCGAAACGACATGCCGATGAAGCCGCCGGCGTGGCGGGTGCGGAACTCATCCTCGTTCCCGAGCCCGCCCAGAATCGGGTGGGCCACGGACGTCGACTCGAACTCCTCCCACTCGTCGGAGCCGGCGAGGCGCTTCGTGAGGCGGCGGTTGTGAACCTTCCACCGGCCCATGAAGAAGTCGAAGTCCTGTGCGGTTGGGATCCGGGCTTCCGCGACGTGTGCCATGTGGTGTCTCCTCGGTCGGCGTGGAAGGACCACCGTATCGGCGAAATAGGGCGGCCCAGGCCCTCTATCTGTGGTTCACTTCGGAACGTGCTCGAACCCAGCGCCCGCCTGCTCGACCTCCTGGAGCTCTTACAGGCGCGGCCGCTCACGACCGGCCGGGAGATCGCCGATCGCCTCGAGATCGACCGCCGCACGGTGCGGCGCTACGTCGCGGCGCTCCAGGAGCTCGGGATCCCGGTCGAGGGCCAGCGCGGCGTGGGCGGCGGCTACCGCATGCGGCCCGGGTTTCGGCTCCCGCCGCTCATGCTGACCGAGGACGACGCGGTGGCGGTCGTGCTCGGGCTGCTCGCGGCGGGCCGGCTCGGCGCGGACGTCGACGACGCGCTCGCCAAGATCCACCGCGTGCTGCCCGATGCCCTGCGCCGCCGCGTCGAGGCGCTCGAGGCGACGCTCGCCTTCACGGAATCGCCTCCACCGCCCGCGCCCGTGCGTGGCGACGCGGCCCTGCGGCTGGCCGAGGCGATCCGCCGGCGCAGGCGCCTCGTGGTCCGCTACCGCACGTTCGCCGGCGAGGCGAGCGAGCGCGAGCTCAGCCCGCACGGCCTCGTCGTCCACTCCGGCCGCTGGTATCTGGCCGCGTTCGACCACGGCCGCGCCGACCTGCGCACGTTCCGGGTCGACCGGATGTCGCGGGTGGCGATTGCGGACGAGCCCGCCGCCCCGCCGCCGGGCGAGTTCGACGCGGTCGCCGAGGTGAGCCGCTCGCTCGCGCGGGTGCCGTGGGACTGGGAGGTGGAGGTGCTGCTCGAGCTCCCGCTCGACCAGGCGGCCCAGCGCATCCCGGCGACCCTCGCCGAGCTGATCGAGGCGGAGGACGGGACGCTGCTTCGCATGCGGGTCGGCTCGCTCGACTGGACGGCGGGCGTGCTCGCCGGCCTCGGATGCCCCTTCGCGGTCCGGCGGCCGGAGGAGCTGCGGGCGAGCGTGCGGGCGTTGGGCGAGCGGCTCCAAGCATCGGTTGCGTAAGGA
>JBOHBE010000299.1:0-2596 GCA_050698235.1 Gaiellales bacterium | reverse complement strand
CGCTGCCCTTGTCCCAGTGGTCCCACATGAACGGGCCGGTGCCGACCGGGTGGGTGTAGAACTCCTTCTTGGTCTCGCCGCCGTCGTCCTTCGGGCTGATCCCGTTGGCGAAGAGCGCGATGTCGGCCAGGAACGGCGACCACGGGTACTTGGTGTGGATCACGACCGTCCCGGGATCGGGAGTCTCGATGTTCTTGATCGCGACGTCGAGGAATCCCCAGCCCTGGTCCTCGACCCGCGCGGCGTCGATCGAGAACTTGACGTCGGCCGAGGTCATTGGCTGGCCGTTCGAGAACTTGACGCCCTTCCGGAGCGTGAACGTGTAGGTCATCTTGTCGGGCGAGAGCGTGTAGGAGGTCGCGAGCCACGGCACGACGCTCTTGCCGTCCCTGGCGACGGTGTAGAGCGGCTCCATGATCTGCTCGAAGACCCAGATCGACTCGTTGTCGAAGACCGTGGTCTTGTCCATGGACTGCGAGTCGGCGACGCGGTCGATGACGACGCTGCCGCCGTACTGCGGCTGGCCTGAGGCGTTCCCGCTGCTTCCGCCGCTGCCCCCGCCTGAGCTGGATCCGCCGCAACCGGCGCCCAAGATCACGAGCGCGGTCACGGCCGCGAGGACGGTTCGGGTCCCGGTCGTGCGAATCCTCATGTGTGCTCCCTCCACGGTGCCACGGGCGACTTTCGGATCCCAACCATACCAAGCTCGCCCACAAGAAGGGGGGATTTGGATAACCTGGATCCGAAATGGCGGAAATCCGGGCAATCGACGACGCCGAGACGACGAAGGCCGACGAGATCGGCGCGGCCTTGGAGCGGTCGATCCTCTTCGGCGAGCTGCCGCCGGGCACCATGCTCCGCCAGGAGCAGCTCGCGGAGCAGTACGGCGTGAGCCGCACGCCGATCCGCGAGGCGCTCCGCCGGCTCGACGCGCTCGGGCTCGTCGTCTTCCGGCCCAATCGCGGCGTCCTCGTGCGAGCGCCGTCCCGCGATGAGCTGCGCCAGTCGATCGTCGCCCGCGCCGCGCTCGAGGGCGCGGCGGCCGAGCTCGCGGCGACCCGGATCTCGGCCGAGCAGCTCGAACGGCTCGAGCGGGCCGACGAGCGCTACGTCGAGCTGAGCCACCGCCTACAGGAGCCCGGCATCGACGAGGCACTCAGGCAGGACGTGACGTTCGAGTGGCTCAGGGTGAACGACACGTTCCACGACATCGTGCTGGAGGCGGCGGGCATGCCGCTCCTGCGCAGGATGGCGCACAGCGTGCGTCGCGCGCTTCGCACGCCGCCGCTGCTCCTGTCGCAGGACGTGCAGCGGCTCCACGCCGAGAACCTGCGCCAGCACCGGGCGCTGCTCGAGGCGCTGCGGGCCGGGAGCCCGCGGGCCGCCCGCGAGCTCATGACCGACCACATCCTGACGACCGGGCGCCTGATCGACGTGATCCTCGACCGGACGACGGGGAACGGCCTCGCCGCGGACCCGGCCGGGACGGTGCAGTGACGTACGTCGTCGTCGGCGGCGGCGCGATCGGCGGTACGGTCGCCGCGGCGCTGGTCCGCGACGGTCACGACGTCCTCGTCTGCGACGCCGACCCGGATCACGTCGAGGCGATCAACCGCGACGGCCTCGCCATCGAGGGGCCTGTCGAGGAGTACACCGTGCGCGTCCCGGCCGTGGCGCCCGACGACCTTCCGGCCGAGCTCGACCACGTGCTTTTGGCGGTGAAGGCGCACCACACTCGCGACGCGATGAAGACGATCGCGCCCCGGCTGGTGCCGAGCGGGTACGTCGTCTCGCTCCAGAACGGCCTCAACGAGCCCGAGATCGTGGCGGCCGTGGGCGAGGGGCGCGTCGTCGGCGCGTTCGTCAACTTCGGCGCGGACGTGGTGGGGCCGGGGCGGATCCTGCGCGGGAACCGGGCGACGTTCCGGATCGGCGAGCTCGACGGCAGCGACACCGACCGCGTGCGGCAGCTCGCGGCCGACATCGCCGATGCGGAGGTGACGACGAACGTCGCCGGGTATCTGTGGGCGAAGGAGGCCTACGGCGCGATGCTCTTCGCGACGGCCGTCTCCGACCTGTCGATCGCCGACGCCCTGGCTGACCCGGCCTACCGGCCGCTCCACCTGGCTCTCGCCCGCGAGGTGCTCGCGCAGGCCACGGCCCCGCCGGAGCCGTTCGACGGTTTCGACCCGGCCGATCTCGACGGCTCGATCGACCGGCTCGTGGAGTTCAATCGCGGCTCTGCCAAGACGCACTCCGGGATCTACCGCGACCTGGCCGTCCGGCACCGCAAGACCGAGGTCGACGCGATGCTGGGCACGCTCGAGGGGCCGCTCATCCGCCGCACCGGCGAGCTGATCCACGCCATCGAGGACGGCCGCCGGGTGTGCGAGCGGGCCAACCTCGACCTGCTCGCCGCCTACGAGCGGCTCGAGCGCCTCGGGCGGCCGCTGAACGCCGTGATCGACGTCGTCGACGCGCCCGACCGTGCGGCATCCGGGCCGCTCCATGGGCGGCAGGTCGCCGTCAAGGACAACATGGACATGCGGGGCCTGGTGACGACGAACGCGTCGACGGTGGGCGTGCCTCCGCCGGC
>JBOHBE010000298.1:0-6479 GCA_050698235.1 Gaiellales bacterium | reverse complement strand
CGTCCACAGTGATCCCGAGCTGTATCGGTGCAGGCCGAGCGTGAACAGGCCGATCGCCGCCACCGCCACCGCGGCCGCCACCGCCACCAGGCGTACGCGGTCCATGAAACGGCCGCCATCGCCGCCTACCGGTAGATGGCGGTGGCGTCGATGGGCAGCCAAGTCGTCTTGCGGGCGACGCCGGTGGACACCGCCGCATCCGCCACGGCGGCCGCCACCGACTCCACCACCGACTTGTTGAAGACGCTCGGGATCACATACTCCTCCGACAATTCGTCCTCGGAGATCACCGCCGCGATCGCCCGCGCAGCGGCCAGGTTCATGGCGTCGTTGATGGTCGTCGCCGAGCATGACAGCGCCCCCCGGAAGATGCCCGGAAAGGCGAGCACGTTGTTTATCTGGTTCGGATAGTCGGAGCGGCCCGTCGCGACGACGCGGACGTCGCCCATGATGTCCTCCGGCCGCACCTCTGGTTCCGGGTTCGCCATCGCGAAGACGATCGCGTCGTCGGCCATCGAGCGCACCGCCTCGACCGAGACCGCTCCCGGCCCTGACACGCCGAGGAAGACGTCGGCGCCCACGAGCGCCTCGTCGGCCGTGCCGTCGAACCCGCGGGGGTTCGTGTTCTTGGCGTACCACTTCTTGATCGCGGTCAGCCCCTTCTTGCTGGGGTTCAGGGCGCCCTCGCGGTCGCAGCCGACGATGTCCTTGACGCCGGCCTCCATCAGGAGCTTCGAGACCGCGACGCCCGCGGCACCGACGCCGACCAGGACGACTCGCAGCTCGTCGAGCCGCTTCTGCACCAGCTTGGCCGCGTTCAGGAGTCCCGCGAGCACGACGACCGCCGTCCCGTGCTGGTCGTCATGAAAGACCGGGATGTCGAGCTCGCGGCGCAGCCGTCCCTCGATCTCGAAGCACCGGGGAGCGGCGATGTCCTCGAGGTTGATCCCCCCGAACCCGGGCGCGATCGCCTTCACGATGCCGATGATCTCGTCGGTGTCGGTCGTGTCGAGACAGATGGGCCAGGCGTCGATCCCCGCGAACTCTTTGAAGAGCATCGCCTTGCCCTCCATCACCGGCATCGCCGCCCGCGGGCCGATGTCGCCCAGGCCGAGCACGGCGGTCCCGTCGGTTACGACCGCGACGGCGTTCTGCTTGATCGTGAGGGCGCGGACCTTGTCGGGCTCGGCGGCGATCGCCAGGCAGACCCGAGCCACGCCCGGCGTGTACGCCATCGAGAGATCGTCACGCGTCTTCACAGGAACCTTGTTCTGCACCTCGATCTTGCCGCCCAGGTGCATGAGGAACGTGCGGTCGGAGACGTTCACGATGGTGACGCCGGGGACGTCCCGGACGGCGTCGACGATGCGCTGGCCGTGGTCGGAGTCGGCCGCCGAGACCGTCACGTCGCGCACGCGGCTCTCGCGCGTGACGCGCACGAGGTCGATCGCGCCGAGGTCGCCGTCGGCCTCACCGATCGCTGCGGCGACCTTCGCGAACGACCCCGCCACCGACGGGAGCTCGACGCGGATCGTGAGGCTGTAGGACGCGGACGGGTTGGGGGCCGCCATCTCGCCGCGAAGCCTATCGCCGGACCGACCATCGCCTCCGATACGCTTCTCACGGTGGCGACCGTCAAGCAGCTTCAGCCGAAGGACCTGAACCTCGACGACGCGCCCGCCAAGCAGTGCGACGTCTTCCTGGTCGACGGGAACGGGCTCGCCTACCGGGCGTTCTACGCGCTGCCCGAGGAGCTTCAGACCGTCGAGGGGCTCCCCACCAACGCGCTGCTCGGCCTGGCCAACATGTTCATGCGGATGCTCATGGACTACCGGCCGCGCACCGTCCTCGTGGCCTGGGACTCCAAGCCGACCGGCCGGCTCGAGATCGCCGCTGACTACAAGGCGCACCGAAAGCCGATGCCTGATCTCCTGCGCCAGCAGCAGCCCTGGTT
The DNA here is from genome assembly GCA_050698235.1 of Gaiellales bacterium. GTDB lineage: Bacteria > Actinomycetota > Thermoleophilia > Gaiellales > JAICJC01 > JAICJC01. The sequence continues at coordinate 4,525 of JBOHBE010000298.1, read as the reverse complement.
CGAGCCGGTGGTCGAGGCGTTCGGCTACCGCAACCTGAAGGTCGAGGGGAAAGAGGCCGACGACGTCATCGGCACCCTCTCCCGGATGGCGGAGGAGGCCGGCCACAAGGTGTGCGTCGTCTCGACCGACCGCGACGCGTTCCAGCTCGCCTCCGACTCGGTCTGCATCATGATGACGCCGCGGGGCGTCCAGGACGTCGTCGTCTACACGCCCGAGCGGATCACGCAGCGCTACGGGATCGGCCCCGAGGTGATCCCCGACTTCATCGGTCTCAAGGGCGACACCTCCGACAACATCGCCGGCGTGCCCGGGATCGGCGACAAGACCGCCGCCGAGCTGCTCGTCCAGTTCGGGAGCATGGAGGGCGTCTACGCCAACCTCGACGCCGTCTCGGGCGCGAAGCGGCGCCAGAACCTCGAGGAGGCGACGAAGGCCGCGGCCGACTCGAAGCAGCTCGCGACCATCGACCGCGAGATCCCGCTCGACGTCGACTTCGACGCGCTCGTCGTCGAGCCGCCCGACCGTTCGACGATGAAGGAGCTCTTCCGCAAGCTCGAGTTTCGCGCGCTCCTCAAGCGGGTCGACGAGCTCGAGGAGGCGCTGCCCGGTGCGCCGCCATCCGAGCCGTCCGACACGGTCGAGGTCGTGTGGCGGGAGGGAGGCGTCGAAGCGCTCCGCACGCTCGGCACTGAGGTCGGCCTGGCCGCCGCCGGTGACCGGCTCGCGGCCTCCGACGGCGAGACGGCAATCGTCGTGTCGGCGCCGGCGGCCCGCGTGGTCGAGGCGCTTCGCGACATGCGTGTCATCACGCACGGCCTGAAGCTCCCGGCGCTCGAGCCGGCGGGCGACACGGCGATCGCCGCGTACCTCCTCGACCCCGGCCGCGCCGGCTACGAGATCGACGACCTCGCCGAGGAGTCCGGGGTGGCCGTCCAGGTCGGAGCCGACGAGGAGACGGCGGCGCTCGTGCGGGCGGCCGCGGCGGCCCGGCGGCTGCATCCCGGTTTCTACGCCAAGCTCGCCGACCGTGACCTGACCGGGCTCTACGAGAGCATCGAGCTTCCGCTGATCCCGGTGCTCGGGACGATGGAGGCCATCGGGATCAAGGTCGACACCTACCGCCTCGCCGAGATCGCCGCCAAGCTGGCCGATCAGGTCGAGGAGCTCGAGGCGCGGTGCCATGAGCTGGCGGGCGGCCCGTTCGTGATCGGATCGCCCAAGCAGCTCGGCGAGGTGCTCTTCGAGCGGCTCGGACTGCCCGCCGACCGCAAGGGAAAGACCGGCTACTCGACCGACGCCCGGGTGCTCGCCAAGATCCGCGACATGCATCCGATCGTCGACGTCGTCGAGCAGTGGCGGGAACAGTCAAAGCTCCTGAACACCTACCTGCAGCCGCTTCCCGACCAGATCGACGCGGCCGACGGGCGCCTGCACACGACCTTCAGCCAGACGACCGCGGCCACGGGGCGGCTGTCGTCGATCCGGCCCAACCTCCAGAACATCCCGATCCGCACGGCGCTCGGCCGCGAGATCCGAAGCGCCTTCGTGGCGGGGGAGGGGTTCACGCTCCTCTCGGCCGACTACTCGCAGGTCGAGCTTCGCATCCTCGCGCACCTCTCCGAAGAGCCGGCGTTGAAGGACGCCTTCGCCCGCGGCGAGGACATCCACCGGGTCACGGCGGCGGAGGTGCTCGGCAAGCCGGCCGAGACTCTGACCCGCGACGAGCGAAACCGCGCCAAGGCCGTGAACTTCGGCATCATCTACGGCATCAGCTCGTTCGGGCTCTCCGAGCAGCTCGGCATCACGCGCGAGGAGGCGCAGACCTACATCGACACCTACCTGGCCCGCTTCCCGCGCGTCAACGAGTTCATCGCCCGGACGATCGCGTCCGCGAAGGAGCTCGGCTACGTGACGACGCTGTTCGGCCGGCGGCGCCCGATCCCCGAGCTTCGCGCATCGAACTATCAGACGCGCACGCTGGGCGAGCGGCTGGCGGTGAACACCGTCATGCAGGGAAGCGCGGCCGACATCATCAAGGTGGCCATGATCACGTGCCACCAGCGCCTGCGCGACGGCGGCCGCCGCTCGCGGCTCGTGCTCCAGATCCACGACGAGCTCCTCTTCGAGGCGGCCGACGGTGAGATGACGGCGCTCCGGGCGCTCGCCACCGAGGCGATGGTGTCGGCCTACCCGCTGGACCCGCCGCTCGAGATCGACATCGGGACGGGCGCGACCTGGCTGGAGGCGAAATGACCTGGACGCAGATGGAGGGACAGCTGAGCGCGCTCCCCGCGCGGCGCGGCGACGAGCCCGGCACGTACCTCTGGATCACGGCCGGCGAGCACCATGAGGCGGTCACGGCGGAGCTGTTCCTTCCGGCGGTTGCGTCGGACGACCTCGACTCGGCGCTGGGCGTCGCGGTGGCGACGGTGCACGCGGCCGACGGCGACCGGACGGGCGACGTGCGCCTCGAGTTCGGCCGGGTGCGCGACGGCCGGGGCGTCCTGTCGGTCAGCGGGGCGGGGCTCGACGCCGACATCCGGTTCGCCCTGAGCGGCCATCCCCACGAGGGCGGGTTCTGCCGGCACTGCGGCGCGGAGCTCCAGGTCGAGGTCGTCTCGGTCATCACCCCGCCCGACGGCGGGATCATCGGCACACCCAAGACCCGCTGCGGGGCGTGCGGCGCGGAGTAGCCGTCGCCCTGCTGGCCGTCATCGCGACGGCCTGCAGCGGGGGCGGCGGTGCGGGGACGGTGGCGTCGGTGCCCCAGTGTCCTGGTGACGACGCCACGAGTGTGCCGCTGGCGGTGAGGCTGCCTGCACGTCCGGCGCCCGGTGGGACGCCGGTGTGCCCGCTCGCGCGCTACCGGGCCGTGCTCGGGACGGCCGCGTGGGGCGAGACGCCGAACGAGGTTCGGGCCGTCGACCCGGACACCCAGGCCTGGCAGGAGCGCTCGCTGCTCTACAGCTGTGAGACATGCGATCTTGCGGCGTTTCACCTCCCCTGGATCCGCAAGCACCATCCCGACTGGATCCTGCACACGGCCGACGGCGAGGAGATTCACCCCGAGGAGCATCCCGGCTGGGTGCTGCTCGACTTCGGCGATGCGGACTATCAGAGCGCGTGGGCGCAGCGCATCCAGCAGAGCCTCACGGCGGGCGGGTGGACGGGCGTTGATGTGGCTGACGCAGGCAACGAACCGGGCTGGTCGGGGACTCCGATCGACCCGCGGACCGGCGCCGCGCTGGAGCCCGACGACCGCGTCACGTACCTCGCGCAGGCCCTCAGCCTCGTGCATGCGGCGATGCGCACGCAGGGCTTCTTCCTGCTGGCGCAGAACGGGCCGCCCGAGATCGTCGAGCCCACGCAGATCAACTCGGCCGATGCGCTGAGCGCCGGGGTCGGATTCGCGCGTCGCCGGGGCGCCGAGTGGGAGACGCTGCTGCGCTACTACCTCCAGGTGCAGCGCGAGCGCGTCGCCGCGTTCGTCTTCGAATCCGGCCCCGACCCGGGCGAGAAGCGCGACGTCTACGGGCTTGCGGGATACCTCCTCGTCGCGACGCCGCAGGGCGCGTACGGCCTGGCCGAGGGCGCCGCGCCATCGTCGCTCTACGACCTCGACCTGGGGCCACCGGATCCCGACGTCCTTGCCGAGCAGGTGGGCGAGGCGTGGAGGCGGACGTATCCGGACGGAGCGGTCGCGGTCAACCCGTCTGACCTGCCAACGGTGCTCAGCCTGGGGCAGGCCGGTACGATCACGCTTCCTCCGGGCGGCGCGGCGATCGCCGTCGGGAGCAGGCTCGTGACAAGCTACTGACCGGGCGCGCCGCCTGCTTGGCCCGGCTTGCGAGCACGGCGTTTGTATACTACCGAGCCGGCCGGCCAGGCCGGCCGCTGCATGACCTGATCTGAGAGGATTCTGATTCTTACGAACATGGCATCGACCGACGACACGTGGATGATCGAGGTGGACGGGGTGCTCGTCCCCGACTACGACCGAACGCTGACGGACTTCAGCGAAGGGGACGTGGTCACGGGCACCGTGGTCCGCGTCGACAAGGACGAGATCCTCGTCGACATCGGCTACAAGTCGGAGGGGGTCATCCCCGTCGCCGAGCTCAGTATCCGCCGGTCGGTGAACCCCGATGAGGAGGTCACGGTCGGTGACGAGATCGACGCCCTCGTCCTCCAGAAGGAGGACGCCGACGGGCGCCTGATCCTCTCCAAGAAACGGGCGCGGTTCGAGAAGGCGTGGAAGCGGATCGAGGCGGCGGCCGAGAGCGGCGAGCCGGTCGAGGGCCACGTCATCGAGGTCGTGAAGGGAGGGCTCATCATCGACCTCGGCGTGCGCGGCTTCCTGCCTGCGTCGCTGGTCGACATCCGCCGCGTCCAGGATCTCGAGGAGTACCGCGACCAGATCCTGCTGTGCAAGGTCATCGAGCTCAACCGCAGCCGCAACAACGTGGTCCTGTCGCGGCGCGCCGTGCTCGAGGAGGAGCGTAAGGAGGCCCGCCAGCAGATCCT
>JBOHBE010000297.1:0-9867 GCA_050698235.1 Gaiellales bacterium | reverse complement strand
GTGGTGTGCCGGGCAATCTTGACGGCGTTCTCGAAGGCCTCGGCGCCGGAGTTGAAGAACGCGGCTTTCTTGGGGCCCGAGATCGGCGTCCGCTCTAGCAGCCGCTCGGCCAGCTCGACATAGGACTCGTACGGCAGGATCGTGAAGTCAGTGTGGAGGAAGCGGTCGACCTGGGCATGCAGGGCCGCCGACACGCGCGGGTTCGTGTGGCCGACGTTCAGGCAGCCGATGCCGCCCGACCAGTCGAGGAAGGTGTTGCCGTCGACATCGGTGACCGTGCAGCCGGCGCCCCGGTCGATCACCACGGGCGCGACGAGGCTCTTCGCCGCGGCAACGACACGCTCCTTGCGCGCGACGATCGCGCGCGAATTCGGCCCCGGGATCTCGGTGCGCAGCTCGACGGTCATCCCCATATCAACAAACCCCCTGCCGGAAGAAACGAGCACCGACATTACCAGCAACAGCCGGTAGACTCGGCTGGATGGTGCTGTCTGACCGGTCGATCCGCGAGGAGATCGCGGCGGGGCGAATCGTGATCGACCCGTTCGACGACGCGCTGGTGCAGCCGTCCAGCGTCGACGTCCGGGTCGGGAGCGCCTTCCGCGTGTTCCGGAACTCGCGCTACCCCTACATCGACGTCAAGCTCCCCATGGAGGACCTGACCGAGCTCGTCACGGTCGCCGACGACGAGCCGTTCATCCTGCACCCGGGCGAATTCGTGCTCGGGGTGGTCGCAGAGCGCGTCGGCCTTCCGACCGACATCGTCGCGACGCTCGACGGGAAGAGCTCGCTCGGCCGCCTCGGCCTGGTCGTGCATCAGACGGCGGGCGTCATCGACGCCGGCTTCGACGGCCACATCACGCTCGAGCTCGCGAACGTCGCCAACCTCCCGATCACCGTCTACCCCGGCATGCGCATCGCCCAGCTCAGCTTCCTCACGCTCACGACGCCGGCCGAGCACCCGTACGGCTCAGGCCGCCTCGGCTCGAAGTACCAGGGGCAGGCGGAGCCGACCCCGAGCCGCTACCACCTGAACTTCACGCAATGAAGGTGCTCGTGACCGGCGCGACCGGGTACGTCGGCGCGGCGGTCGTCCGGCGGCTCGAGGCCGACGGCCACGCGGTGCGGCCGTTCTCGCGCGCGTCGGGAGGCGACATCGCCGACCCGGCGTCGGTGGAGGAGGCCATGGACGGCGTCGACGCCGCGGTCAATCTCGTCGCGATCCTCGAAGGCTCGCCGGAGCAGTTCGACCAGGTCGTCGCCGGGGGCGCGCGCAACGTCGTCGCGGCGGCGCGAGCGGCCGGCGTCCGGCGGCTCCTGCACATGAGCGCGCTCGGCGTGACTCAGGAGCACGCGCCGCTCACCGGGTACTGGGGCGCGAAATGGCAGGCCAAGCGCGCGGTCGTCGAGAGCGATCTCGACTGGACGGTGTTCGAGCCGAGCTTCGTCTTCAGCCAGAGCGGCGGGGCGTTTGCCGAGTTCGAGCGCCTGACCCGGCTTCCGGTCGTTCCGGTGATCGGGAACGGGCGCTATCGCCACCAGCCGGTGTGGCTGGGCGACGTCGCGGCCGCATTCTCGCGCGCGCTCGAACGGCCCGACACGATCGGGAAGGTCTACCCGCTCGGCGGGCCGCAGGTCTTCACGTTCGACGAGCTGCTCGACGAGATCGCGCGCGTGACCGGCCGCCGCTCCCACCCCAAGGTGCACGCTCCGGCGGGGTTCGTGGGCCTCCAGGCCAGGCTCGTGTTGCGCAGGCTGCCGCCGCCGCTCCGCGTGACCCCCGACCAGATCACGATGCTCCTGGCGGGGACGGAGTGCGACCTCACCCCGATGCGCGAGGGGCTCGGAATCGAGCCGGCCTCGATCGGCGAGGCCTACACGCGCGCCGTCTGAGGAGCTACTCGGTCGCAGACTGGTAGGCGAGGATGCCGGCGAACCCGACCAGGCCCGCGCCCGCAACCACATCGGCGGTGCGCACGAGCCGGTCGCCGACGTGGTGCCGGGCGAGGGCGACGCCGCACGAGAGGCCGACGAACCACGCCAGCGAGCCGATCCCGACGCCGGCCAGCATCGCGGCCGCCTCACTGGCGGTCCGGGCCACACCCGCCACCGACGCGGCGGCGAAGATGGCCGCCCACGAGCCGATGGTCGTCGGGTTCGACGCGGTCGCGGCCAGCGACGTCAAGAAGGCCCGGCGCGGACTTTGCACCTCGGCCTCCATCTCGCCGCCGGTGCGGACGCGAAACGCCGACCACAAGGTCCGGAAGCCGAGCACGGCGATGACGGCCGCTCCCACGATCCCCAGGATCGGCCGAAAGCCGCTGTGGACGAGCACCGGGCCGGCGCCGGCGATTCCGAGCGCGGCGTAGCCGGTGTCGACAACGGCCGCCCCGGCACCGATCGCGATCCCGACCGTCACCCGGCCGCCGCGCACCACAGACCGGATGAGAAGCAGCGAGATCGGCCCGATCTGGGCCGCGACGAGGGCGCCGAATCCGAGCCCTGTGACGAACGCCGCGGACATCGGAGAAATGTACTTCGCGGGCTTGGCGCCGGGGGACGGCGTTGCTACGATGTTCAGACCGCGGAAAGGAGGTGGTCCGACTTGTTAGAAGGCTCAAGACGGGCGAGTGGAGGTGCTCGCGGGTAGGGGCGAATCCCTGAACCCAAGGGGAATCGCTGCAGCCGGCGTTGGGATGGCCTCCGTCACCTTCTGAGGTGCTCGGAACAGCAATCGCCACTACCCAATCCAAGCGATCTACCGCGACGGGGCGTACCGGCCAAGCTGGTGCGCCCCGTCGGATTTTCTGGGGACCATGCAACGGCTCGAGCCCATCCGGAAGAGCTGGCTCATCTGGCTGATCCTCGCCGCGTCGGCCGCGGCGTTCGCCGTGCTGGTTCTCACCGACGACGACGCCCCGGCGCAGAAGCGCCCGCGAGAGACCGAGCCGCCGCCACACCGGCAGGCGGCTGCGGAGTGGCACGGGCAGATCGCCGTCGCCGTCCCGGCGAACGGCGTCGACCCGAGCTTGGTCGAGGTCGCGACGCCGGAGCGGCGCGAGCGGGCGGTGATCTACCGGGCGCCGTCGTTCCAGAGCATCCGCGATCTCGCGTGGTCACCCGACGGGGCACGCCTGGCCGTGGTCGTCGGCACACGCACCGGATCGGCCCACGTGCTCGTGATGCAGGCCACCGGCGACGACGTCACCATGGTGACCCACGGCTCGGCCGTCACGTCGACCTCAGTCGCATGGTCGCCGGACGGGCAGCTCCTGGCATACGACCTCGGCTCGGCCGCCCACCCCCACCGCGGTAGCCCGCTCGTGGTGAGCAGGACCGACGGCTCACACCGGCGTGCCGTCACGCCGCGGCGGACGTTCGCCATCGCACCGTCGTGGTCGCCCGACGGGAGCAGGATCGCCTTCGTCTCGGCCGCAGCGCCCGGCGACTTCACCGACCGGGACGGCGCCGTCGAGGTCGTGCCTGCGGGTGGCGGGACACCGCGCACGCTGTCCCGCGAGTACCACGGCCACGACCCCGTGTGGTCTCTCGAGGGGCGGGGCGTCGTCTTCGCCTCGACCTGGATCAGCGGCCAGGGGCTGGCGGAGGTTGCGGCGCGACCCCGAAGCCGGGTCTTCCTGGCCTTCGACTGCAGCCGAACCTTGAAGTGCGAGACGATCGGCCGGCCGACCTTCGCGCCCGGTGCGGGTGCGTTCGGGTTTATCATGACGGTCGATCACCCGGCGCGGGCCATCGTCTCACTCGCCCGCCACGGCGCCACGACGGACTCTGTGCCCGTGCTGCGCTTTCCCCTCTACACCTGCTGCCTGACCTGGTGGACGCCGCCGCCCGGCCAGACCGCGGTCTGAGCTACATCCCCCAGCGGTCGGCGCCGAGCAGCTGGAGCTCCGCCGACGCGTCGGCGAGCGTCGAGACCGGCCCATCGCCGCGCTCCTCCACGCGGACGGAGACCGTGCGGGCCACCATGTCCTCAACCGCGATGCTCGTGCCGTCGTCGGCCTCGAGCTCGGTGAGGGCCTCGTCGCCCTCGCCCGACCGCGACGCGACCGTGTAGCGGCGGCCCGGCTCGACTCCGGCCCGGTACATGTAGTGCAGGATCTCCTCGGCCTCGTTCTCGAGCCGGAGCACCGTCACCTCGCTGCCCGCCGGTACGGCCGGGAGCGACTCGCCGGGCTCGCGCGGGTAGTCGCCGATCGGGTGCCCGTGGGGGCACGTCCGCACCTCGCCGATCATCTCGAGCATCTTGGTCTCGAGCCGGGGCGAGATGGAGTGCTCCATCGCATGCGCTTCCTCGTGCACGTCGTCCCACGGGATCCCCATGACCTTCACGAGGTACGCCTCGACGGTACGGTGGCGGGCGACGATCCGCTCGGCGACCTCGTGTCCCCGGTCGCTGAAGTGGATGAGCTTGTGCTCGTCGCGGCTCACGAGGCCCTCGTCGGCCAGCCGCTTCAGCATCTCCGACGCCGACGGCTGTGACACCCGCAGGGCCCTGGCGAGGTTCGCCTGGGTGCGCTCGATGCCCGCCTCGTACAGCCAGTAGATGCTCTCGAGGTATTCCTGGGTCGCCTCGGAGAGGTCTTCCACGCGGTCAGTCTACCGAGCCGCTCATACGACGACATACACCTCGCCGTCGCGCACCTCGACCGGGAATGCCTCGACGTCCTCGGTCGCCGGGAGCGACAGCACCGCGCCCGTGCGAAGGTCGAACCGGGCACCGTGACGGGGGCAGACGATCTCGAACCCCTCCCGCTCACCCTCGCACAGAGGGCCATCGTCGTGGCTACAGCGGTCCTCGAGCGCGTACACCTTCCCGTCGATCCGGTACACGCCGAGGAACAGCGACCCCGCCTGGACGATCTTCACCCCGCCCTCGGCGATGTCGTCGAGCGGCCCTACTCGGACTTCCACTCGAGATCGCGGTCGTCCGAGTCGTCGCCGAGCGCGACGCGCAGCACGTTCACCGAAAGGAGGGCGCACTTGAGCCTGATGGGCGACAGCGGTATGCCGAGCTCCTCGAGCACGTCCTCGGAACCCAGCGCACGCACCTCGGCGACGGTCTTGCCCTTGACCACGTCCGAGATCATCGACGCAGCGGCCTGGCTGATCGCGCAGCCCCGGCCGTTGAAGCGCACGTCGCGCACCACGCCGCCGTCGACGTCGAGCTCGACCGCGAGCTCGTCGCCGCAGAGCGGGTTCACTCCCTCGGCGGTGGCCGACGGGTGCTCGAGATGACCGGCGTTGCGCGGGTTCTTGTAGTGGTCGAGGATGTTCTCGCGGTAGAAGTCGTCCATCTGTGGGTGAATTCTACCCTTCCCCCGTGGCGAGCCGGACCAGGTCGGGCCACCAGGCCGCGGTGATCGACTCGGCGGGGCCGTCGCCGGGGTAGGAGGCGGCACGCCGAATCTCGGCCACCTCGTCGGGCCGCGGCGTGATCCGCGCCGACAGCGAGAGGCCGGCGCGGAAGACAACCTGGACGGTGCGGCCGCGGCGATCGTCGACGAGCGCCATCGGCTCGAGGCCGATCAGGTCGGCGGGCGCGAGCCCCAGCTCCTCGCCGGCTTCGTCGGCGATCTGGCGTTCCAGGGCGACCTCCGGCACCGCTGTGCCGGCGACGCTGATCGTCCAGCCGCCGGGGTGGTCGACGGCGTCGGATCGCCGCTGCCACACGAGCGTGCCGTCCTCCCCGACCAGCGCGAGCTGCACGCCCAGCGCGCCCTGCGTGCCGGGGAGCGGTCCGGCCCGGTCGGCCGTGTGCCACGCGTAGGTCGCCGGGTAGACCGCGAGCCGGTCGGGCGCAGCCGACGAGACCATCAGGATCGGCCCGTCGACCATTGCCGGGTGGGCATCCAGCCGGCGGCGCTCGGCCTCGACCCGCGCCCGGTCGTTCGCGGCGAGCGCCGGCGCAGGCACGACCTCGACCGCCGGCACGCGGTCGAGCGGCCGGACGGCGATGCCGGCGCTCACACCTCGAACGTCCGCTTGACCCTGTCGAGACCGACGGCGAGCCGGTCGAGATCGTCGGTGGTGTTGTAGAGGTAGAGGCTCGCGCGGGTCGTGGCGACCACGTCGAAGTGGCGCATAGCCGGCTGGGTGCAGTGGTGGCCGGCGCGCACGCACACGCCTTCGGAGTCGAGGATCTGGGCGACGTCGTGGGCGTGGACGCCGTCCACGGTGAACGACAGGATGCCGGCCCGGTCGGGCGGCGGCGGGCCGTAGAGCGTGACACCCGGGATCCCGGAGAGCAGCTCCCATCCGTAGGCGGTGAGCACCTGCTCGTGCTCGTGGATCGCCTCGAGGCCGACCCCGGTGACGTAATCGATTGCCGCGCCGAACCCTACGGCCTCGGCCAGGGGCGGCACCCCGGGCTCGAACTTGTAGGGCAGCTCGTTCCAGGTCGTGCCCTCGAGCGTGACCTTGGCGATCTGGCCGCCGCCGGTCAGGAACGGGTCCATCGCCTCGAGCAGGTCGGCCCGGCCCCACAGAGCGCCGATCCCCGGCCCGCACATCTTGTGGCCCGAGATGGCGTAGAAGTCACAGCCCAGCGCCTGCACGTCGACCGGCCGGTGGGGCGCCGCCTGCGCGCCATCGCACACCATCACCGCACCGTGATGGTGCGCCCAGCGGGCGATCGCGGCGACGTCGTTCACCGTTCCGAGCGAGTTCGAGACGTGGGTGGCGGCGACGAGCTTGACCTTGGCCGAGCCGAGCGCCTCGAACGACTCGGGATCGAGCTCTCCGCGGTCGGTCAGGCGGACGAAGCGGAGCTCCGCGCCGGTGCGGCGGGCGAGCTCCTGCCACGGCACCAGGTTCGAGTGGTGCTCCATCTCGGTCGAGACGATCACGTCGCCCTCGCCCAGGAACCGCAGCCCGTACGCGTAGGCGACCAGATTCAAACCCTCAGTCGCGTTGCGGACGAAGATCACCTCGCGCCGGCTGCGGGCGTTCAGGAGCTCCGCGACGATGTCGCGCGCGCCCTCGTAGCGCTCGGTCGCCCGCTCGCCCAGCGTGTAGACCGCCCGGTGGACTGCCGCGTACGACGTCTCGTAGACGTCCACGATGGTGTCGATCACCTGGCGCGGCTTCTGCGAGGAGGCCGCCGAATCGAGGTACGCCGGGAGCTTCCCGTTCACCTCGCGCATGAGGATCGGGAAATCGAGCTTCAGCCGAGCCGCGTCGAGCGGCGTCGTCGGGGCTTCGACCGCCATGCCTCGCAGTCTAGACGGGCTCCCTCCACCGCCCTCCGCGGCACAACAACGGGGTCAGACCCCAATGTTGCGTCTCAGAAGCGGCGCGTGGCCCTTGACGCTGTCGTGTCCGCGGCCCATCCCGCGGGGTCGCCGGGCACGTAGGCGGGAGGACCCTCCTCGTCAACGGCCCGGCGCGGATGCCGGGCGCGAGAGGCCAGATAGGCGCCGCCGAGCAGGACGAGCGCGCCGCCGATCCGGAGGAACAGGATCGCGTAGTCGACCGGCTCCATGTCGGCAGTCACCGGGACACGATGCCCATTTGAGACGGCGAAGGTGTTGGGGGTTGGCGTGAGCACGAACGACAGCACCAGCGCGAGGGCGCCGACGACGATCAGTGTCACGAACACCACGCGCGCTGTAAGGAACCGGCTCATGTCAGCCGCGGCGCATGATCGTGGCCCGTGCCGCCGGGTCGCCGCCCTCGGGCGGCAAGTCCTCATGCGGGTCGAACCCATGCCTCGGGAGACCCTCACTCTCCTGGATCTGATCCGGCCGCCACCGGCGGTAGGTGAGGTAGATGCCGGTGAGCAGCGCTACGAACCCTCCGATCCGGCACACGATGATCGCGTAGTCGACCGCGTGCATGTCGGCTGGGATGCGGACCCGATGCCCGTCGAGTTGGGCGAACGTGTCGGGAGTCGGCGTCAGGATGAACGACGCCGCGAGCGCCGCCGCGCCCAGGAGCGCAAGGGCCAGAACGCTCACGTAGCGCCGACGCATGTGCAAATTGTAGCGTTGCGCGGTTTGTAGGTCTAGCAACATGCCGAGCCCCGTGGGGCCAGGCCCCGTCGCCGGAGCGCGTCTTCTCCGCGTGTTAGCCGATCCGTGCGTCGAGCGCGGCTGCAAGGGCGTCGCGCACCGGCTCGGAGGCGATCCGCTCGAGCACCGGCTCGAAGAACCCCCGGACGATGACCCGCTGCGCGTCGGTCTTCGAGAGGCCGCGGCTCATCAGGTAGAAGAGATGCTGCTCGTCGACCTGGCCGACCGTCGCACCGTGGGTGCAGCGGACGTCGTTGGCCTCGATCTCGAGGCCCGGGATCGGCGTCGCCTGCGCGTCGGGAGAAAGGAGCAGGTTTCGGTTCTCCTGATAGGCGTCGGTCTTCTGCGCCCCCCGGTCGACGCGGATGACCCCGCGCCACACGGCCCGGGAGCGCTCGTCGAGCACCCCCTTGAACGCGAGGTCGGACATCGTGTCGGGAGCGGCGTGCTCCTGAGTGGTGTCGTAGTCGACGTGCTCGCGGCCGGTGAGGTAGTAGGCGCCGGTGACCTTGACCGAGGCCCCGCGGTCGGCGAGGTAGCTCTCCATCCGCGACTTGGCGCGCGTCCCGCCCATTGCCGCGGCGATCCAGTCGAGGCTCGCGTCGCGACCGACGGTGGCGCGATGCGTGCCGAACTGGCGTGTCTCGGCGTGGTGGTTCTGGATCGTCACGTACTCGAGGTGGGCGTCGTCGGCGACCTTGAGCTCGACCACAACGTTCAGGTAGCCGGGCACGCTCGACACGAACTCCTCGGTGAAGGTCACGCGCGCCCCGCGCTCGACGACGACCAGCACGCGGTGGTAGAGGGCGGAGCCCTGGGAGGTCAGCTCGAGCGCTGCCCGGAGCGGGGCCTCGACGTGGACGCCTGCCGGGACGTGCAGGAAGACGCCGTCAGCCCAGCGAGCGGCGTTCCCCGCCGCGAATTTCTCGTCGCCCGGGACGACCGAGCCGAGGTGAGGCTCGACGAGCTCGGGCCGGTCGGCGACCAGCCGGGCGATGCTTCCGAACGTCACGCCGCCCCCGGGATCGCCCTCGATCGTGAGCGTTCCCGGATGCGCCTCGAAGGCGTCGGGATCGAAGCCGCGGAGGTTGGTGAAGCGCCACGCCTCCTCGCGGTTGGTCGGGACCGGGAGCGCCTCGTACGTGGCTCGGGCAGCCTCGCGGGCACCCGCCAGCCAGGCGGGCTCGGTCGCCGTCGCCATCAGCCCACAGACCCTTCCATCTGCAACTGGATCAGCCGGTTCATCTCGACGGCGTACTCCAGCGGGAGCTCCTTCGTGATCGGCTCGATGAAGCCCGACACGATCATCGCCGAGGCCTCCTCTTCCGACAGGCCGCGGCTCATCAGATAGAAGAGCTGCTCGTCGCCGATCTTGGAGACGGTCGCCTCGTGACCGATGGTGACCTTGTCTTCCTCAATTTCCATGTAGGGATACGTGTCCGAGCGTGACTCCTCGTCCAGGAGAAGCGCGTCGCAGCGCACGGTCGACTTGCAGTTCTTGGCGCCCTTGGCCACCTTGATCAGGCCTCGGTAGCCGGCCCGGCCGCCGTCCTTGCTGATCGACTTGGACACGATGCTCGATGTGGTGTTGGACGCGCCGTGGATCGCCTTGCCGCCGGCGTCCTGGTGCTGCCCCTTGCCGGCAAACGCGATCGAGAGAATCTCGGCGTGCGCCCCCGGCTCCATGAGGTAGACGCTCGGATACTTCATCGTGAGCTTGGAGCCGAGGTTGGCATCCACCCACTCCATGGTGGCGTCGCGATACGCCGCGGCGCGCTTGGTCACCAGGTTGTAAACGTTGTTCGACCAGGTCTGGATCGTCGTGTACCGGCAGCGC
>JBOHBE010000296.1:0-8967 GCA_050698235.1 Gaiellales bacterium | reverse complement strand
GGATCGAGTCGACCTCGTCGACGATCGCGTACCAGTGGCCGCGCTGGACGGTCTGGGTGAGCTCGACCGCCATGTTGTCGCGCAGGTAGTCGAAGCCGAACTCGGAGTTCGTGCCGTAGGTGATGTCGCAGGCGTAGGCGGCGCGACGGTTGGTTTGCTCGTAGTCGTCAGGCATCTCCGACTGGATGATGCCGACGCTCATCCCAAGCGCCTCGTAGACGGGGCCCATCCACTCGGCGTCGCGTCGGGCCAGGTAGTCGTTCACGGTGACGAGCTGGACGTTCACGCCGGCGAGCGCGTTCAGAAAGAGCGGGAGCGTGGCGACGAGGGTCTTTCCCTCGCCCGTCTTCATCTCGGCGATCCGGCCCTCGTGGAGCACCATGCCGCCGATCAGCTGGACGTCGAAGTGGCGCATGCCGACCGTGCGCTTGGCGGCCTCGCGGACGCACGCGAACGCCTCGGGCAGGAGGTCGTCGAGATCCTCGCCCTGATCGAAGCGCTCGCGGAACTCCTCCGTCTTGGCGCGGAGCGCGTCGTCGGAGAGCGCGGCAAGCTCCTCCTCGAGGGCGTTGATCTCGTGCACGCGCTCGTGGAGCCGCTTAAGGGTGCGGCCCTCGCCCGCGCGCAGGATCTTCTGGAAGACGCTCATGGCGATTGGATGGTATCGAACACGGCTACGGCGACCGGGCGAGCCACCGCCGCTCGGCACACCAGCGTCGCATGGTGCGAATGCTCGGCGGGCGCGCCGGGCCCGCTTCGTGGCGGCCGCGGAGGTGGCGGATCACTGCGTACGGCGGCGAGCCGGCCGAGAAGTGCTCCTCCGCCTCGGTGCGCAGGGCCGGCCAGCTGTAGCTGCCGGGTCGCGGACGGGACTCGGCGCCCCCGCAGGCGGCGAGGTGGGCGCGGAGGGCCTTGTGCCTGGCGGCCGTCAGGCAGCCGTGTGCCCGCCAGAGCCGCTCGAGCGTCAGCACCAGATCCCGCCCGCCCCGCTGGGTCTGGAACGCTTGCGAGCCGTGGCCCTCGCAGAGCCATACCGAGACCCCGTACCCGAGGCGGAGCTCTGACGTCCGACCTCTGGTCCGCTCGACACAGATCGCGCAGACCACCTGCTTGGTGGGCACTCGGCGGGCTTTGTACAGCGTCGGGAGGAAGGGCTGCTGGGTAGAGGACACCGGGCGAGTTTGGCGGGCGGGGTGTTGCGGGTGGGTGACGGGGTGTTGCGGGTGTGTGGAGGAACTCAATTGACACTACTCAGGACGGCCAAATGGGACACCCAGCCCGAGCCGGCCAGACCTGCCACGATGGCGTGCCAGAAGACAAATGACACTCTCCGCGACGGCCAATTGGCCGCCTCCAGCACCTTCCACCCCCTCCCAGCCTCTGCCAGCTTCCAAGCGAAATCCTCACGCCGCCCTCACACACCCCTCATGAACCGGCACCAGACTCGGTGGGGATGGTGATGCGGCTCAGGATCCTCGTCGTCGTGCTGCTCGCGGCGCTGGCTGCGACCGCAGCCCTAGCTCCTGAGGCGGACGCGTCGCGGGTGCCGAGGCTGAAGCATGTGTGGGTCTTCGTCATGGAGAACCACAGCTTCGACGAGATCATCGACAACCCGGACGTCCCGTACCTGAACCGCCTGGCGCACAAGCACGGAATGGCGACGCAGTACTACGCGGTCACCCACCCGAGCCTGCCGAACTACCTGGCCATGATCTCCGGGTCGACCCACAGCTGCACGAGCAACGGCTGCCAGGGCAACTACCGCGGGCGAACGCTCGCGGGCCAGTTCTCAGGCCATGGCCTCCGGTGGCGCGGCTTCATCGAGGCCCTCCCGGAGCCCGGCTACGTCGGCCGCGACAGCGGGAGCTACACCCGCCACCACAATCCGCTCGTCTACTTTCGGAGCATCGTCCAGAAGCCGCGCCAGCGGAGCCGGATCGTCCCCTTCCGCCAGTTCCGTCGCAGCCTGAGACGGCCGCCGGCCCTGAGCTACATCGTGCCGACCGACGACCACAACATGCACAGCGGCAGCGAGGGGGTCGCCGACGCGTGGCTGCACAACTGGATCCCGCGCATCATGGCCTCGCGCGGCTTCCGGCACCACGGCGCGATCTTCATCACCTGGGACGAGGCAAGCAAGGGCGACAGCTCGGGCTGCTGCGTCACGGGCGTCCACGGCGGCCACCAGCCGCTCATCGCGATCGTCCACAACGGCCCCCGCCACGTCAAGCTGACGAAGCGCCGCTCCGCCTACTCGCTCCTGCGGACGATCGAGGCCGGCTTCCGGTTCGCGCACCTCGGACACGCGGCCCAGGCCCGCCCGCTCGCGAAATTCTTCTAGCCCTCGCCGTTCCGCGACGGCTCGATGAGCCCGTAGTTCCCGTCGCGGCGTTTGTAGATGACGTTCACGTCCTCGGACTCGGCGTTCACGAAGACGAAGAAGTCATGCCCGATCAGCTCCAGCTGGAGCATGGCCTCCTCGGGCGGCATCGGCTTCATATTGAAGTGCTTGGTCTTGACGATCACCGTGGACTCCTCGTCAGGCAGCGCCGCGACGTCGTCCGACGGCGGCGCGTGGTGGACGGCCATGTGCTGGGCGGACTTGCGCGTCCGCCGGTCGCGGTAGCGCTTGACCTGGCGCTCGAGCTTGTCTGCGACCTGGTCGATCGAGGCGTACATGTCGGATGAGCTCTCGCGGGCCCGTAGGACCGGGCCCTTCGTCCAGACCGTCGCCTCGGCCACCTGGCGCTCGTTGATCGACGGGTTGTGCTCGACCGCAAGCTCCAGCTCGCACCGGCTCTCGTCCGACAGGTGCTTCGCCAGCTTGCCCAGCTTCCGCTCGGCATGCGAGAACAGGGAGTCGGTCACGTCCACGTTTCGGCCCTTCACCTGAAGCTTCATGGGCGATCCTCCGGGCAGTGGGGTGCTCCCGAACCATAGTCGCTCACCAGCGCACCGCGCGGGCGAGCGTGAAGGCCTCGACCGACGCCGCCCCACCCGCCCGGAGTGCCCGCGCACACGCGTCGAGGGTTGCGCCGGTGGTGTACACGTCGTCGACGAGCGCGACGGCCGCGGGCACGGCGGCGGCCCGCACCCGGAACGCCTCGCGCACGTTCCGCCGCCTGGCGGCCGTGTCGAGCCCCCGCTGCGGCCGCCGCAGGCGGGCCGGCTCGAGCAGGTCGACGGCGGGCAGCCGCCACCGCCGCGCCACCTCGCGGGCGAGGAGCTCCGCAGGGTGGCAGCCGCGCTGGATCGTGCGCCACCGGTCGCCCGGCACCCAGCACACGGCCTCGCACTCCCCCACGCCCAGCAGCGTCGCGATCGCCGCGCCGGCCGGACGAGCCAGGGCGCGCCGCCTGCCGCTCTTCAGCTGGTGGACGAGCTCGAGGCCCGCGCCCTCGTAGGCGAGGGCCGCGGCGGCCCGATCGAACCCCAGCCGGCGGCCGGCACACTCGCGGCATTCGCCGACCGGCAGCGCCGTGGGACGGCCGCAGCGCGCACAGGCCGGCCCGGCGAGGTAGGGCAGGCCGGCGATGCACGCTCCGCAGCGCGGCTCATCGGCCGAGGGGCACAGGGCACACCGCGGCGGGAGCAGGATGTCGAGCACGACCCGCATCGCCCCACCATCGCGCCGTTCGTGTCACCGGTGGCCGCGTGCCAGGACCGGATGGGTCAGGAGAGGAGCACGGGGCCCGTGACGCGCATCGCCGGATCGACCCGCCCGGCGAGCTCGGCGGCGTCGAGTGCGACGAGCGGGCTGACCTCGATCGGGTGCAGCGGTAACCCGTCGGCGCCGCGCGGCACCGCCACCCCGGCCGCCTCGAGCCACCCGGCGTAGACGTCGCTCAGCCGGGCCCGCACCGTCTCGGGGGAGGCCGGGCCGGAAGCGTTCTTGAGCGGCTCGAACTCCGTCTCGCGGTCGGTCTCGACCACGAGCGCGCGCTCGGCCAGCGGGAGCGCGTCGAAGATGAACTGCTCGAACTTGACCGCGTTCGCGACATCGGGCTCGATGCGGTTCCCGAGCTCGTCCACGTACAGCACCGGCTTCACCGCGCGGTGGAACGGCAACCGCCCCTCGCCGCCCGCCAGCCGGGCCGCGAAGGCGACGTCGATGAGGTGGAGCGCGATCGACCCCGCCCACAGCTCGAGCCCCCCGTCCGCCGCGCGCCGCTCCGCAAGGTCGTCCGGCAGGTCGGAGTACTCGATCATCTCCTGGCGGCCGTCACGCACCACGACGAGGCCCACCTTCTCGGCGGGATCCGTCTTGCGGACGACCTTCGAAGACATCTCGGCGCCCGCCCGGCGATGCAGGCCGAGGAACCCGGCGTCGCCGATCGCGATCAGCGGGTTGTCGACCTGGAGGTAGAAGATCGTGCGGATGCCGCCCTCGGCCATCTCGGCGAGCGCGCCGCATCGCTCGAGCGCCCGGATCGTCCCGCCGTGCCCGTCGGGCGACAACGCCACCCGGCCCCGCTCAGTGAGCAGGATCTTGCCGCTCGCCCGGTCGACGGCGGGCATCTCGCCCTGGACGAACAGGCGCAGCCGCTCGACGCCGAACGAGTCGTGGCGCTCGAAGAACGCCGCCGTCTCGGCGTGGTTCTGGGGGCTCGTCATCACGTAGAGCGGCACCGGCGCCCCGTGCCTCCGGCCGAGCGCCACCACCTTCTCGGCGTGGATCTGGAAGAGCGACCGGTCGCTGACCGGGCCGATCGGGTAGCAGCCCTTCGGGCCGTCGAACCCGAGCCGCGTGCCCTGGCCCCCGGCAACGACGACGACGGCCACCTGCCCCGCCGCAAGCACTCCGCGCCCCGCGAGGACGTCCTCGGCGCCGGGCCGCACCACCTCGGGCGCCTCCACCGAGCCGACGGCCGGCGCCTCGCCCGCCTCGAGCAGGCTCGCGACCAGCCCGTCGACCAGGTCGAGGTCGATCTCCTCCACGTCCGCGGCGAGCCTGGCCTGCGCGTCGGCGTCCAGCTCGTCCCAGAAGCGCAGCAGCTGCTCCTGGCCGTGGCGCGCCAGCGCCGCCCGCAGCGTGCTCACCGCGGCCGCGCTCAGCTGAACAGGTACGGCGGCCGGTGCACGCCGCGCTCGGTGACGATCGCGCTCACGTACTCCGCCGGCGTGACGTCGAAGGCCGGGTTGTAGACGCCCACCCCTGCGGCGGCGCCGGCCGCGACCTCGTCGCCGCGGCGGTGCTCGATCGGGATGTCGCGCCCGCTCTCGACCCGCGGGTCGATGGTCGACGTGGGAGCGGCGATGTAGAACGGCAGGCCGTGCGCGCGGGCGAGCACCGCGAGGCCGTACGTCCCGATCTTGTTCGCTGTGTCGCCGTTTCGGGCGATCCGGTCGGCGCCCGTCACGACCGCGTCGACCTTCCGCTCCGCCATGAGCCAGGCGGCGGCGGAATCGGCGATGAGCGTCGCGGAGATCTCCTCCTCCTGGAGCTCCCACGCGGTCAGGCGGGCCCCCTGGAGCAGCGGCCGGGTCTCGTCAACCCACACGTGCAGTCCCGGATCGCGCCTGTGCGCCGTTCGGATGACGCCCAGCGCCGTCCCGAACCCGCCGGTCGCGAGAGCGCCTGCGTTGCAGTGGGTCAGCACCTGCGCTCCGGCCCGCAGAAGGCCCGCCCCGTGCTCGCCGATCCGCACGCAGCGATCGACCTCGTCGGCGTGGATCGCCTCGGCCCGGTCCCGGAGCGCCTCGCGGAGCGCGGCCGGATCGCGATGCGGCCGCGCCACCTCCTCGACCATCCGCTCGGCCGCCCACGACAGGTTGACTGCAGTCGGCCGGGTGGCCACGAGCCCCACGGCGGCGCGGGCGACGTCCTCGCGCAGCACCTCGACGCTCCCCGCCGTGCTCCTCGCCGCTGCCAGCGCAACCCCGTAGGCGGCTGCGATGCCGATCGCAGGCGCCCCGCGCACGGCCATCTCGCGGATCGCATCCGCCACCTGCTGCCACGTCGTGAGCCGCAACTCGACAACCTCCGCCGGGAGGCGGCGCTGGTCGAGCATGACGACCGCGTCGTCCTCGAGGCGGACGATCGCGTGCGGGCTCAGGATGTCGGTGGTGACGGGCATCGGCGAAAGACGCGCCCCGTCAGGTGCCTTCGTCCCAGGTGTCCATGTACCGACGCTGCTCGTCGGTCAGCTGGTCGATGGCAAACGCCATGCTCTCGAGCTTGAGCCGCGCGATCTCGTCGTCGATCTCCTTCGGCACGGTGTAGACGCGGGCCTCGAGGCTCGAGTGGTTCTGGGCGACGTACTCTGCCGAGAGCGCCTGGTTCGCGAAGCTCATGTCCATGACCGACGCCGGGTGGCCCTCCGCGGCGGCGAGGTTGACCAGCCGGCCCTCGGCGAGCAGGTAGAGGCCGCGCCCGTCAGGCATGTCGAAGCGCTCGACGTGCTGCCGGGCCCGCATCGACGAGACCGAGAGGTCGCGCAGCGCCGGGATGTCGACCTCCACGTCGAAATGGCCGGTGTTGGCGAGGACGGCGCCGTCCTTCATGACCTCGAAGTGCTCACCCCGGAGGACGTGCTTGTTCCCCGTCGCGGTGACGAAGATGTCGCCCTGCTTCGCCGCCTCGGCGATCGGCGCGACCCGGAACCCGTCCATGACCGCCTGGAGCGCGGCCAGCGGATCGACCTCGACGACCATGACGTGCGCGCCGTGCCCGCGGGCCCGGTCGGCCAAGCCGCGGCCGCACCAGCCGTAGCCGCAGACGACGAACGTCTTCCCGGCGAGCAGGATGTTCGTGGCCCTGATGATCCCGTCGACGGTCGACTGGCCGGTGCCGTAGCGGTTGTCGAAGAAGTGCTTGGTGTTCGCCTCGTTCACCGCGACGATCGGGAATCCAAGCGCGCCCGCTCGCTCCATGGCGCGCAGGCGGATGACGCCGGTCGTCGTCTCCTCGGTGCCGGCCAGGACGTCGCCCAGCATGTCCTGATGCTCCTTGTGGAGCGTCGAGACCACGTCGCAGCCGTCGTCCATCGTGATGTGCGGCCGGTGCTCCACCGCGGCCCCGATATGGCCGTAGTAGATGTCGTTCGGCTCGCCGTGGACGGCGTAGACCGCGATCCCGTACTCGGCGACGAGCGCCGAAGCCACCTCGTCCTGCGTCGAGAGCGGGTTCGACGCGCACAGGAGGACGTCCGCGCCGCCGGCCTTGAGCGTCCGCATCAGGTTGGCGGTCTCGGACGTCACGTGCAGGCACGCGGATACGCGCAGGCCGGCGAGCGGCCGCTCGGCCGCGAAGCGTTCGCGGATGGCGGCGAGGACCGGCATCTGCCGGTCGGCCCACTCCACCCGCATGACGCCCTCGGGCGCGAGGCCCGGGTCGCGAATATCCGACGGGACCGTCGTGCTCACGGGCGCCACTATAGCCGTGCAGGAGCGCCGCCCACGGCGGGGCGGATGCGGGCCACGAGCACGGCCAGGCCCACGAGGCCCGCGCCGCCAAGCATCACGGCCACGGCCCAGCTTCCGCTCTCGCCGACGACAGCGGCGATCGCGCCGATCCAGATCACGCCGCCCAGCGCGCCGATCCACATGAGCCCGGGGAGATCACGCGCGGCGGCGGCGACGAGCGTGCCGGCGACAGCCACGGTGAGGGCGAGATGCCACAGCTCGAACGACCCGGCGCCCGCGTCGGCGATCCCGAAGATGCAGGCGACGAGTGCCAGAAGGGCGGCGGACCGGAGCGCGTTCGCGGCGGCCTCGCGGTTCCGGTCGAGCAGCACGAGGCCGGCGACGAGCGCGACCGCGAACTGCGCGGCCAGGAGCCACGGGGCGGTGCCGCCGTCGAGGAACCCGGCCGCCTCAGACGCGAACGCGGTGAACGCGACGAGCGACGCCGAGAGCCCCCACGACGTCAGGCGGACGACGCGCACCGCGGCGTGCATCGCCACGACGATCGCGACCGCGGCCGCGCTGGCCACGAGCGCGTAGCCCGTGCCGGCGTCGGATGCCTGCCCGGCTGCCAGGTACGCCAGGCCGAGCGCCACGTAGCCGACCATCCCCGCGAGCTCGACCTCCCACTGCGGCGCCCCACGCCGGTGAAGCGCGACGGCCGCGGCCAGCGCCGCCGCCGGGAAGACGAACGGCCCGGCCAGCTGCACGGCATACGGGTAGCCGTCGAAGCCAACGCCGAAGAGGAGCCCGAGACCGAGCAGGAACACGATCGCCCCGACGGCCCGCAGGACGCCCGCCACGCCGGGCCGGCCGGCGCTGTCGGCGCGCGCGAGCAACCGGCGGAGTTCGGCCTCGTCGATCCGTCCCGCGTCGAGGGCGGCGCGGACATCGCCGAGGAGGTCGTCATATTGCATACAGGCTATATATAGCGTGCATGCGCTACGCCGTCAAGGCTCCGGCACAGGGTCGGGCGCTAGTCGGCCAGGGCCTGCTTCAGCGCGGCGATCGCGGCGACCGGCGTCGGGTCGACGCCCCGTGCGAGCGCGGCGTGGTACGTCACCCAGTCGCCCGTGGCGACGAGGCTGAACGCCCGGGCGGTGCGCGACTCGCCGTGGCCCTCGACGGCCGCGACCACCGTCGCGTGCGGCCGCGCCAGGTCGAGCGTCACCTCGATGCGACGGCGGATCTCGGCGGGCTCGTCGGGATCGCGCAGGGCGACGATGGCAAAGCCGCGGCCGTCGGCCCCCTCCCAGCCCACAATCTCGTTGTGGCCGAGCTCCGGGAAGGCGTGGCTGAAGGCGTGCATCTTGGCGTTCTCGTTGAACTGCGTCTTCCACCGGTAGGCGACGGCACCGAGCGGCCCCGTGCCGTAGACCAGCGGGACACTCCCGGCCAGCTGCCGGCCCAGCTCGGCCGCCGCATCGCGGTCGCAGGCCTCGACGCCGGCCGCGCACTCCTCTGCGATCCCCTCGGAGGAGAGGCCGCACGCGGCGAATGCGCCGGCCATCGCGCCGAAGAGGTATCCGAGCGCAGCGCGGGGCTGCATCCCGCCCGGCACCA
>JBOHBE010000295.1:0-1923 GCA_050698235.1 Gaiellales bacterium | reverse complement strand
TGCTCGGCATCTGCCTCGGCCACCAGATCGTCGGGCTGGCCGCCGGTGGCACGACGCAGCGGCTGCGCTACGGCCACCACGGCGCCAACCACCCCGTGCAGGACCTCCACTCCGGACGTGTCCGCATCACCGCACAGAACCACGAGGTCGAGGTCGTCGGGGCGTCGTTGCCCGCCGAAAGCGGCTTCGTCGTCTCGCAGCGCAACCTCAACGACGGCTCGGTCGAGGGGCTCCGCCATCGCGAGCTGCCCATCGAGACCGTCCAGTACCACCCCGAGGGCTCGCCGGGGCCGCTCGACGCGCTCGACGTCTTCGACCGTTTCGTCGAACGCGTCGCGCGCCAAGCCGCCGGCCCGGGAAGCGATAGGCCCCCGGGGCATGCGGGGCGGTGAATCCGTGCGTGGCTGCCTTCTGATGAAGCCCATCCAACCGGGCGCGAGCGTGGTACCGACCCTCCGCATGCCCGGCTGGCATGCCGAGTAGGCCGCGCTCCGTCCTGATCATCGGCTCAGGGCCCGTGGTCATCGGCCAGGCCGCCGAGTTCGACTATGCCGGCACGCAGGCCTGCCGGGCGCTGCGCGACGAGGGCATCCGCACGATCCTGCTCAACTCGAACCCGGCCACGATCATGACCGACCCGGACGTCGCCGACGTGACCTACCTGGAGCCGCTCACCGTCGAGTCGGTCGAGCGCATCCTCGAACGTGAGCGGCCGGACGGCATCCTGGCGGGGCTCGGCGGGCAGACGGCGCTGAACCTGGCCGTCGCGCTGGCCCGCGCCGGCGTGCTGGAGCGGTCGAGCGCGAAGCTGCTCGGTACGCCGCTCGAGGCCATCGAGATGGCCGAAGACCGGGCTCGCTTCCGCGAGCTGCTCGATCGCATCGGCCAGCCATACCCACCGTCCGAGATCGTCGAAGGCGCCACGGACGAGGAGCGGCTCGCGGCCACGGAACTGGCGCTGGCGACCATCGGCCTGCCGGCCATCGTCCGCCCGGCCTACACGCTCGGCGGCTCCGGCGGCGGCATCGTCGAGACGGAGGCCGACTATCGCGAGCGCGTGCGCATCGGCCTGCGCGCCAGCCCGATCGGCCAGGTCATCGTCGAGCGCTGCCTCGTCGGCTGGCAAGAGATCGAGTACGAGGTGATGCGCGACGCCGCCGACACCTGCATCACCGTCTGCAACATGGAAAACCTGGACCCGATGGGCGTGCACACCGGCGACTCCATAGTGGTGGCGCCGGCGCAAACGCTGTCTGATCGCGACCATCAGATGCTGCGGTCGTCGGCGATCCGGATCATTCGGGCGCTGGGGATCGAGGGCGGTTGCAACGTGCAGTTCGCGCTGGATCCAAAGAGCTCCGACTACTACGTCATCGAGGTAAACCCCCGCGTCAGCCGGTCTTCGGCGCTCGCTTCCAAGGCGACGGGCTACCCCATTGCGCGGGTGGCGGCGAAGGTGGCGGTGGGCCGGCGGCTCGAGGAAATCAGGAACGAGGTGACGGGCCGCACCTTCGCGGCCTTTGAGCCGGCACTCGACTACTGCGTCGTCAAAATTCCACGCTGGCCCTTCGACAAGTTTCCGGCGGGCGACCGGCGTCTCGGCACGCAAATGGCCTCCACCGGGGAGGTGATGGCGATCGAGAGGACTTTCGAGGCGGCGATGACCAAGGCCATCCGCTCGCTGGAGCAGAAGCCGCCGTCGGTTGCGGAGCTCGAGCGCGCCGACCTCATCGAGCAGCCCAACGACCGCCGGCTGTTCGCCCTCCTGCACGCGCTGCGGGAAGGCGCCGACCCGTCATCGCTCGCTCGGCGCAGCGGCATCGACAGGTGGTTCATCGATCGGCTCGCGACCATCACGCGTCTCGAGAAGGAAGGCGACGTGCACGAGCTGCGGCGCGCCGGCTTCTCGGACACCATGATCGG
>JBOHBE010000294.1:0-4372 GCA_050698235.1 Gaiellales bacterium | reverse complement strand
CCTGCACACCGAGCACGGTGCCATCGTCCATACCGGCGATTTCAAGCTCGACGACACGCCCATCGACGGGCGGACCACCGACCTCGATCGCCTGCGAGAGCTCGGGGATGCGGGCGTCGCACTGCTCCTGGCCGACTCGACCAACGCCGAGCGGCCGGGCCGCACGCCGTCGGAGCGGACGGTGGGCGTGGCGCTCCGCGACATAGTCCGCCAGGCACCGGGACGCGTGATCGTGACCTCGTTCGCGTCGCACATTCACCGGATCCAGCAGGTCATCGACGCCGCCGCGGCCTGCGGCAGGATCGTCTCGGTGGTCGGCCGTTCGATGAACCGCAACCTGAACATCGCCCGGAACCTCGGCTATGCGACCGCGCCCGACGACCTGCTCGTGAAGCCGCGCCGCCTGGACGAGTTCATGCCGCACGAGACGCTGATCATCTGCACCGGCAGCCAGGGGGAGCCGCGCTCGGCCCTCACCCGGATCGCGTTCGGCGACCATCCGGCCATCCAGATCTCGACCAGCGACACGGTCGTCGTCTCGGCCCGGGCGATCCCGGGCAACGAGGTGAAGGTGCACGAGACCGTGAACCGGCTGTGCCGGCTCGGCGCGACTGTCCTGACCGAGGACACGACCTACGTGAACGCCTCCGGCCACGCGGCCGCCGACGACCTCTCGACGATGCTCGAGACCGTCCGCCCGCAGGCCTTCATGCCCATCCACGGCGAGTATCGGATGCAGCAGGCGCACGCCCGTCTCGCCGAGGCAGCCGGAGTGCCGGCCCACGCCGTCCGGATCGCCGAGAACGGCACGGTGCTTGAGCTCGACGGCGACGGCCTCTCGGTCGTCGGTCAGGTCGAGGCCGGGACGACCCTCGTCGACGGCATGAACGTCGGCTCCGTGCGAGAGGTCGTGCTGCGCGACCGCCGCCACCTGGCGTCCGACGGCGTGCTCATCGTGGTCGCGACGATCGCCGCCGATACGGCCGAGCCGATCGCCGAGCCCGAGATCATCGCCCGGGGGTTCATCGAGCCGTCGGATGACGGCAACGAGCTGCTCGATCAGGCCCGCGAAACGGTGGAGCGGGTCCTCGCCGAGTGCCAGGCCCATCGCACGACCGAGGTCCACCTGGTGCAGCAGGAGCTCCACGACGCCCTTGCCGAGCTCGTCTCGCACGTGACCGGCAAGCGGCCGATGGTCCTCCCGGTAGTCGTCGAAGTCTGAGTCACGGGCGAGGACGATGACCGCCCTTCTCACACCCGATGCGGTCGAGCGCCTCCGCGCCCACGCCGAGGCGCGGATCGCCGCCGGCGACATGCCCGGTGTGGCGGTCGCGGTGACCGGCGTGGACGGTCGCGAGTCCGTTCTCGTCGTCGGGCACGCCGATCTGGCCGGCACGCCGCTCCGTTCCGACCACCTCCTCCAGATCGGGTCGATCTCGAAGTCGTTCGTTGCGATCTGCACGCTCCAGCTGGAGGCGGAGGGCGCCCTCTCGCTCGATGACCCCCTGGTCGACCACCTGCCGTGGTTTCAGGTCGGCGGCGGGCACGGGCCGATCACGCTGCGACACCTGCTGATGCACCGCTCGGGGCTCCCGATGGGAAACGACCCCGGGCCGTCGTCGCTCGGGCTCGTCGCCGAGCTGGCGGCCTGCGAGACGGAGTGGGAGCCGGGCGCGCGGTTCTGGTACTCGAACATCGGCTACGACGCGCTCGGGTTCGCGCTCGAGGCGCGCGCAGGGCTGCCGTTCCCGGAGCTTCTCCGCCGGCGCGTCCTCGAGCCGCTCGGGATGCACGACTCGGTCGCCCACATCGCGGCGGCCGACCGGAGCCGGCTCGCGGACGGGCACGACGGCCTCCATCCAGACATGCCGTGGCATCCGGGCTTCGGCCTCGTGACCGCGCCGTTCGCGCCGTCGGAGGGCGCGTCCGGCAGCATCCTGTCGACAGCCGGCGACATGGCCCGCTACGTGCGCCACCTGCTCGCCCGCTCCCCGCTCGGGTTCGACCAGATGATCGACGGCGTGCCCGACGACGAGGGTGAGCCGTACGGCTTCGGGCTTCGCAATACCCAGCGTGACGGCCACACCGTGGTCGCCCACTCCGGGGGGATGGTCGGCTACGTCGCCCAGATGCTGTGCGACATGGACGATGAGGTCGGGGCTATCGCGCTCACGAACGGTCCGGCCGGTGCGACGACGGTCGCCGAGTACGCGCTCGATCTCGCCCGCGCCCAGAAGGCGCAGGCCGCGCTCCCCGGCCCGCCCGCCGGCGAGGCGCTCGACCTGGGCGAGCGAGTTGGCCGGTACGGGCCGATCACCGTCGACGCCGCGGGCATCCACGCCTCGGGCCGCGACGGGGATCTCCTGAAGTCCGTCGACGACGTCTACAAGACCGACCACCCAGACCTGCGCGCCGCCTTCGTGCGGTTCGGCCGCAGCACCGGCGGCCGCGTCGACCACCTCATGTGGAGCGACGTCTGGTACCCCGGCGAGGGCTACGCCGGCCCGAACGAGTTCCCGCAGCCGCCCGAGTGGGCGGCGTATGCCGGGCTCTACCGCTCGCACAACCCGTGGATTCCGGCGATCCGCGTCACGCTGTGCAGGGGGGAGCTCGCGATGGAGCAGTCGAGCTACGGGCGCATGCCGCTCGAGCCGCACCCCAGGGGTGGATTCGCCCTGACGACGCCCGAAGGCCGGCTGCCCGAGCGGCTCCGGTTCTCGACCGTCATCGACGGCCGCGCCCAGCGCATCGAGTCGGGGGGATGCGTCCTCTACCGCGCGGCGGCCGTTTAGGGCAGGTGCGGAGCCTTGTAGACGGCCAGTCCCTCCTGGTCGAGGCCGCCCATCCTCGTCATGTAGCCGCCGAACCCGATCCGCTGGATGCCGGCCTGGATCACCAGCAGCCCGTGGTTGGAGTTGGCTCCGGGGTTCCACGGCAAGAGGGTGCTCGTGGCCGTGTCGATCGCCGCGACGTGGTGTCGGATCGCGCACGGCTCGAGGTGGGTCGGCTGGCAGTCCGGGCCGGCGAAGTTGAAATGCCCGCCGACGTAGAGCACGCCGCCGCGCAGGGCGCATCCGGGCGTGTCGCCGTCATCCTGCACCGTGAACGACGGGTCGAGGGCTCCGGTGTCGGGATCGAAGGCCGAGACGTTGAACGACCGGCGCGAGCCGTTGACCCTCCAGTAGCCGCCGCAGGTGTACACGCGGGCGTTGGTCACGATCATCTGGTAGACGCGGCTCGTCTCGGGGGTCGTGCACCCGACGCAGTTCGCGGGGGCGTAGATGTTGGGGTTGAAGCCGAGCACCGCCGAGCCGTCTGACAGCGGGACGGCCGCGGCCTCGTTCCGCGCGACGTCGTTCACGAGGCCGAAGTGGCCGCCGAGGTAGACGCTGCGACCGGCGGGCGAGAACGCGATCGCGAAGACGACCGGCAAGCAGCGTGGGGGGCAGGCGAAGCCGGTCAGCTGCGCCACCCGCGGTGCCCACGCCGTGAGCGCACCGCCGGGGGTGATTTCGGCCACGCGGCTGCGCGTCACCCCACCGATTCGGCCGAAGCGGCCGCCGACGAAGACGTTCCCGTTCGGACCGATCCGAACGACGTTCACCGTCGAGTCCGCGTCCGGGTTCCAACCCGTGAGCCCGCCGGCGGTCGAGACCGCCGCGAGATGGTCGCGTACCGCCCCTCCGACGGTCGTGAACGCGCCGCCGAGGTAGACGCGCGAGCCCGAGACGGCGATGGAGTAGACGGTGCCGCCGACCCGCGGGTGCCAGTTCAGCGGCGCTCCCGTGGTCGCGTTGAAGGCCGCGACGTTTGAACGCGCCACCGACCGGCCCGACCCGACGGCCGTCCCCGGAGGCCGCACGGCGGTGAACTGGCCGCCGACGTAGATCACCCCATGGGCGAACGCGATCGCCCGCACCGCCCCGTCGGTCTGCCACGACAGGTTCGGCGGATTGGCCGCCACTGCCTGCCCCGGCGACCCGGCGAGGACAGTCGTGGCGAGTGCCCCGATCACGAGCGCCCGCCGCACGGGCGGATCGTAGCCCTCGAAGCGGCGCCGCGGGTGTGAAGGAGGGAACCGCTGCCAGGCGGAGAAACCCCCGGTCAATGGCCAGAGCGACGTCGCGACCTGCACATCGCGCCGCTGGCTCACGGCGATCGGCTCGGCGCTCGCGCAAGACCCCCATCCGCTCACAGACCCCCCGGCGGAATCGAGCGTCGAGCCGTTCGACCGCTGAGCAGCGCGCAGACCTGCTTGGAGGGTCTCTCCTCGCCCTGGGCGTGTTCCTGGGCTTCGTCGAGTACCTGGGCTGGAACGGCGGCGTCGTGGGCCTCAAGCTCGACACCGGGCTCCGCCTCATCGTCGGGCGCG
>JBOHBE010000293.1:0-3817 GCA_050698235.1 Gaiellales bacterium | reverse complement strand
TCAGCTCGCACGCCTTCGCGGGATGGAGGCTCTCGGCGGCGAAGCGCGAGACTGACCGCTTGACCACGACGGCGTGGATGCCCGGCATGAACGGCTCGGCCTCGTCGGCGGTGGCCTGGTCGCCCGTGATGAGGGCGACCGGGACGCCGTGGTGCAGCGCGACCAGCGCGTTCAGGCCCGCCTCGCCGGTGACGATCCCGTTGATCTTGACCTCCCAGATCGCGCCGGGGTTGTAGGTGTGCGCGAGGATCGCCCGCTCGTGCCCGATCGACCCGTGGTAGCTCACCATGAAGACGGCGTCGAAGCCTCCCTCGAGGCCCTCCATCATGTAGAGCGGCTTGTGCTTCCCCGACAGGTACGACGCCTCACCGTGCAGCTCGCCCGGGGGCATGTTCTGCATCGTCCAGTGCGCGTCGTTCACGAGGAACCCGGTCGCACCGCCGTCCGCGGCGCCGTCGATGGCGGCGTTCACCTCGTCGAGCAGGAGCCGGCGGCCCATCTCGTACTCGCCGCTCGGGCCGAGCACCTGGCCCCAGTCGACGATGCCCGCCGTCCCCTCGATGTCGGTCGAGATGAACACCCGCATCTGCTACCTCCGTTCCTCGCCCACCCGGGCGACGGCGTCGATCTCGACGAGCATCCCGTCGAACAGGAACCCGCCGGCGACGATCGCGGTCGAGGCCGGATAGGGCGGTGAGAACGCGTCGTGGCGGGCGCGCTTGAACGCGTCGTAGTCCGACGCGCGGGCCAGGTAGACCGTCATCTTGACGACGGTCGCAAGCGACGCCCCCTCCGCTCGCAGCACGGTGTCGAGGTTGGCGAACGCCTGTCGGATCTGGGCCTCGGCGTCGTCGGGTGCGACAACGGAGCCGTCCTCGCCGAAGGCGCCCTGGCCCGCCGAGAAGACCAGCTCGCCGTCGGTGACCACCGACTGGGAGTACTCGTACTCCGCTGCGAACGGGAACGGGTTTCGGCCGGCACGGTTCACGGACGCGCGGATACTACCGACATGACGGACCGCGAAGCGATCACCGACCTCGCGGAGCTCCATCGCCGCCTCGAGCCCTGCCGGCTGTGCGTCGAGGCCGGGATCCGCGTCGAGTCGATGCCGGTCTTCAGCCACCTGCACCGGGCCGACGCCATCCTCGTCGGGCAGGCGCCCGGCATCCGCGAGGCGGTCGACAGGCGGCCGTTCATCGGCCCGGCCGGGAAGCGTCTGCGGGCGTGGCTCGAGCCCGCCGGCCTCGGGACGGAGGACCAGTTCTACGGCCGCCTGTACATCGCCGCGGTCGCCAAGTGCTTCCCCGGCAAGCGGCCGGGCGGCAGCGACGTGAGGCCGTCGGCGGCGATGGTGCGGACGTGCAGGCCGTGGCTCCTGCGCGAGCTCGCGCTCGTCGAGGCGCCGCTGGTGATCGGCGTCGGGACGCTCGCGCTCGCCGAGGTCGCGCCGGGCGTCGCGCTCGACGACGCCGTCGGCGTCGAGCTCCAGGCCCCCGATGGGCGGCCGCTGGTCGCGCTTCCGCATCCCTCCGGCGCGAATCCGTGGCCGCACCTGCCCGGCAACGCCCCCAAGCTCGCGCGGGCGCTCGAGCTCCTGGCCGAGCGGCTCGGTTCCGTCGCCTGACCTGGCACCATGCGGATGTGGAACCCGGCGGGTACAGGGCCTTGGCGCGCGTGCCCGGCTACCCGTCCCTGATCACGGCCGTCTTCCTGAGCCGGATGGCCAACTCGATGAACCAGGTCGGCGTCGTGATCTACCTCCTCGAGCGGACCGGCAGCCCCGCCGTCGCCGGCGCAGGTGCGGCCGCGCAGCTCCTGCCCGGCATCGCGTCGGGCCCGTTCGTCGGCGCGTGGCTCGACCGGGCGTCCAGCCGCAGGCGGGTCATCGTCATCACGGTCATGGCGCGGGCGGCGATCCTGGCCGCCGTCATCGCCCTCGGCGAGCTGGCCGACACGCCGGTCGTGGCCGAGCTCATCCTCCTCGCCGGGCTCGGCGTCACGTTCCCGGTGCCGACCGTCGGGTTCCGGTCGCTCGTTCCGGTGCTCGTCCCGCGCCGGCTGTGGGACCAGGCGAACGCCGCCGACAGCATCACGTTCGACGCCGCGTTCGTGGCGGGCCCGGCGCTGGCGGGCGTGGCGGTGACGCTGGTCGGAGCGACGTTCGCGATTGCGCTCCAGGCCGTGGCGACGCTCGTGGCCGGCTTCGCGGCGGCGCGCGTGCCGGAGCCGGGTGCGCGGCCGCGCCACCGACGAGCCGGCGATGGCCGCGATCCTGACCGGCGTCCGCACCGTCGCCGGCCATGCGGAGCTGCGGTCGACCGTCGTCCTCATGGTCGTGTCGGGCGCCGGCCTCGGCTGCCTCACGATCGGCCTTCCACTGTGGGCACGGGACGGCCTGCACGCCTCGCCGGGGACGGCGGGATGGATGTGGGCCGCGCTCTCGGTCGGCTCGATCATCGGCGGCGTGGCGTACGGGTGGCGCCGGCCGCCTGGGAGCGACGCCCGCCATGTCGTCCTGTTCACGGCGCTCTACGGCATCCCGCTCATGGCCGTGCCGCTCGCCGCCTCCGTGCCGGAGCTGATGCTGGCGATGTTCGCGGCCGGCCTCTTTTCGGCGCCGTTCATCATCGCGATGTTCGGGATCCGCCAGCGGTCGGTCGAGCCGTATCTGCACGGCCGCGTCTTCGCCATCACCGTCTCGATCAACGCCGCCGGCGTGCCCGCAGGTGCCTTCCTCGCCGGCCTCCTCGTTGGCTCGGTCGGTGTCCATCACCTGCTCTACGGCGCCGGGCTGGCCCAGCCGCTGGCGGCGGGCCTCGCGGCGGCGCTCCTGGCCCGCAGCCGGTCATGCCCGGACGGCGAGGCGGCGGCGCCCGCCTGAGCACGCGAGGCTGGCGCCGGGCTATATGCCCACCCGGCGCCAGCTCGCTTCACGGCCCACCGGATGGATCAGCCCGCGACCGCGTGGCGCGCACCCCTGGCGTACTCTCGCACGGGCCACGCGGCGTTTTCCGCCCTTCTGGGTGGAGATTCGGTTGAGATTCGATCGAGGCGCCGCCTCATCCCGTCGGCACCCGCATGCGCTGCGGCCGGTCGCCCGGCTCTGCCCCGGAGGCCCGGCCCACCACGCCCAGATGGCGCGCGGGCCGCGCCTCGACCGTGGCCTCGCTCGCGGCGACGTGCAGGAGCCTCCCGGCGTCGGCCCGCCGGCGGGTGCCGAGCTTGTGCAGCAGGTGGTGGACGTGTGTCTTCACGGTCGGCACGGACACCGTCAGGCGGCGTGCGATCTCCTTGTTGCTGAGGCCGCGCGCGACAAGGCTCAGCACCTCGAGCTCCCGGGACGTCAGCGACGAGATGTCGCCCGCGGCGACGGGACGCTCGGCCGGGTGCGGGGTCGACCGGCGGGCGTCCTCGAGCGCGTCGACGACATCCTGCGCCGTCGCCGAGGTCAGGAGCGCGTCACGGCATCCGTGGCTGCGGGCGCTCTCGATCGGATGCGGGCTGTCGGCGAGGCCGAACACGACCATCCGCACGCCGGCCTGGACGGCGGCGTCGGCGACGTTCCAGACGCCGGGCAGCGCGGCGTCGACCAGGATCACGTCGGGCCGCTGGCCGAGGACGACCCGCGTCGCGTCGATCTCGCTCGACGACACGGCGATGACCGCGTAGCCCTGCCGCGAGCCCACGAACGAGGACAGGAGCTCCTGGAACAGCCGGAGCCGCGTGAAGACCGCGACGGTGGTGATCACGGGCTCGGGCATCCCGACTCGGGTGGCGTCGGAGGTGCGTTCGGGTCGCCGGCGGCGTGGACGATGAT
>JBOHBE010000292.1:0-2716 GCA_050698235.1 Gaiellales bacterium | reverse complement strand
CCCGCCGAAGGCGAGCGAGTGGCTCGACACCGTGCGGAGCTGGAAGGCCGACAACCCGTTCCGCTACCGGAACTCCGAGCCCCTCAAGCCCGAGTACGTGATCGAACGGCTGCGCGACCTGACCGCCGACCGCGACGTGATCTGGACGACGGGCGTCGGCCAGCACCAGATGTGGGCCGCGCAGTACCTCCAGATCGACCGGCCGCGACGGTGGCTCACGTCGGGCGGCCTGGGCACGATGGGCTACGGCGTCCCCGCGGCCATCGGCGCCAAGGTGGGCTGCCCCGACGCGACGGTGATCAACATCGACGGCGACGGCTGTTTCCAGATGACGATGCAGGAGCTGGCGACGGCGCGGATGTACGGCATCGGGGCGATCCACGTGGTGGTGAACAACGGCTGGCTCGGGATGGTGCGCCAGTGGCAGGAGCTCTTCCACGACGAGCGCTTCTCCGAGACCGACCTGACGGTCGACATGCCCAACTACATGAAGCTCGCCGAGAGCTTCGGGATCGCCGGGTTCCGCTGCGACACCCCCGACGAGGTCGACGCCGCGATCATCGGCGCGCTGGAGTGCGGCGGGCCGGCCGTGATCGAGGCGCGCGTCGACCGCGAGGAGAAGGTGTACCCGATGGTGCCCGCCGGCGCCCCCTCAGCCGAGATGATCGACGTCGAGTGGGCCGAGGACGACAACCAGTGGGTCGAGGAGGGCGTATGAGCATGCACACGCTGTCGGTGCTGGTCGAGAACCGGCCCGGCGTGCTCACGCGCTGCGCCGGCCTCTTCGCCCGGCGCGGCTTCAACATCGACTCGCTCGCGGTTGGCCCGACCGACGACTCGGCGCGCAGCCGGATCACGATCCGCGTGGACTGCGCCCAGCACTCCATCGACCAAGTGACGAAGCAGCTCTACAAGCTCGTCGACGTCCTCAAGGTGTCGGAGCTGGGCGGGAACGCGGTCGAGCTGGAGCTCCTGATGGTCAAGGTCTCGTCCGCGCCGGACCGCCGGCCCGAGATCATCGGCCTGGCCGAGGTGTTCGAGGCGCGGGTCGTCGATGTGGGGCCGGCGGCCGTGACGTTTGCCTGCGTCGGCCCGCCTGACCGGCTCGAGGCGCTCGAGGAGCTGCTCTCGCCGTACGGGATCCGCGAGCTTGTGCGAACGGGCCGGATCGGGCTCGATCGTGACGGCGAACTCAACAAACGAAAGCGAATGAGGGTGGTGGCCTAGACATGTCCGACGCCAAGATCTACTACGAGGCCGACTGCGATCCGGCTCTCCTCGACGGAAAGACGATCGCGGTCATCGGCTACGGCAGCCAGGGGCACGCGCACGCCCTGAACAACCACGACTCCGGAAACCAGGTTGTTGTGGGCGCGCGTCCCGACTCGCGCGCGCACCGCGCCGCGACCGAGGACGGCCTCGCGGTCGCGACCGTCGCCGAAGCGACGGCGCAGGGCGACATCGTCATGATCCTCGTTCCCGACCACGTGCAGGCGCCGGTGTACCGGGAGGAGATCGCGCCGAATCTGCGCCCCGGCTCAATGCTGATGTTCGCGCACGGCTTCAACATCCGCTTCGGCGGCATCGAGCCGGCCACGGACGTCGATGTCTCGATGATCGCCCCGAAGGGTCCGGGCCATCTCGTGCGCCGCCAGTACACCGCCGGCATCGGCGTGCCCGGCCTCGTCGCGGTGCACCAGGACGCGACCGGGAATGCGCACGCACTCGCGCTTGCCTACGGTCACGCCATCGGCTGCGCCCGCGGCGGGCTGATAGAGACGACGTTCACCGAGGAGACCGAGACCGACCTCTTCGGCGAGCAGGCCGTCCTGTGCGGCGGCACGACGCAGCTCGTCCAGATGGGGTTCGACACGCTGGTCGAGGCGGGCTATCAGCCCGAGATCGCCTACTTCGAGTGCCTCCACGAGCTGAAGCTGATCGTCGACCTCATGTGGGAGGGCGGCCTCGCCGGCATGCGCTACTCCATCTCCGATACGGCCGAGTACGGCGACCTCACGCGCGGCCCGATGGTGATCGACGAGCACGTCCGCGAGAACATGCGCCAGATCCTGTCGGACATCCGCGACGGCACGTTCGCCAAGGAGATGATGGACGAGGAGGCGTCCGGACGGCCGCGCTTCACCGCGCTTCGCGGCTCGGCCGCGAGCTCGCAGATCGAGACGGTCGGCGCGCGCCTTCGGGCCATGATGCCGTGGATCCAGGCCGGCGCCAAGGAGAAGGCGAAGGCCTAGCGCGCGTGGGTCAGGACTCGCCGATTGCGGGCGTCGACTTCGTGTCGGTGCCCACCGCCGACTACGCCCGTGCGGCGGAGTTCTACGGCGCCACGCTTGGGCTCGAGTGCTCGAGCACCTACGGGCGCATACCCGGCGGCGAGTTCGAGACCGGCAGCCTGACGCTTCAGGTGGTGGAAACCGCGTCGATCGGGGTCGAGTTCAGGCCGAACGCGCTCCCGATCGCCTTCCACGTCGACGACGTCGCCGCTGGGCGCGCCGACCTCGAGGCGCGCGGGGTCGAGTTCGGCGGCGAGATCCTCGACACGGGCGTCTGCCACATGGCGTTCTTCCACGATCCGGACGGGAACGCGCTCATGCTGCACCGCCGCTACGCACCCTGATGGACCGGAACGAGCTGCTCGAGCGCTACCAGGCGCTGCCCTTGCCGACGACTCGCGACGAGGCGTGGCGCTTCACCGACC
>JBOHBE010000291.1:0-2310 GCA_050698235.1 Gaiellales bacterium | reverse complement strand
CCGCCGATCTGCTGCGCGATCTCCATGCTTTCTTCCTGGTACAGGGCGATGCCGAAGGTCGTGCCGAGGATCGCCTTCAGCCGCGGATCGGCGAAGGTTACCGGCTCCTTGCCGTTCTTGCGGTTCGCGTACGCAGGGATGTACTGCATCGGCCCCGGCCGACAGAGCGCGACGAGGGCGACGATGTCCTCGAACTCGGTCGGCTTCACCTGGCGGAGGGCGTCGCGCATGCCCGTCGACTCGAACTGGAACACGCCCGTCGCGTCGCCGCGCGCCATCATCTCGTAGGTCTTCCTGTCGTCGAGCGGCACCGCGTCCATGTCGAGCTCGGTGCCGGTCGACTGCGCGATGATCTCGACGGCCCGGTCGATCACGTCGAGGTTTCGCAGGCCGAGGAAGTCCATCTTGAGCAGCCCGAGCGCGTCGACGTCGTTCATCGAGAACTGGGTGACGACCTCGGAGTCGGCACCCTTCTGCTGGAGCGGCAGGTACTCGGTGAGGGGCCGGTCGCCGATCACGACGGCCGCGGCGTGGATGGAGTCGTTGCGGACGACGCCCTCGAGCGGCATCGCCATGTCGACGATCGAACGGGTCGTCTCGTCGGTGTCGTAGCTCCGCCGCAGCTCGGCGCCGGCCTTCATGCAGGCCTCGAACGAGATCTTGGGGCCGTCGGGGACGAGCTTCGCGATGCGGTCGACGACGCCGTACGGGATGCCCATCACGCGGCCCGCGTCCTTGATCGCCGCCTTGGGCTGCATCTTCCCGAAGGTGATGATCTGGGCGACGTTTCGGCGGCCGTACTTCTCGGCCACGTAGTTGATCACGCGCTCGCGGCCGGCCACGGCGAAGTCGATGTCGATGTCGGGGAGCGACTTTCGGCCCGGGTTCAGGAACCGCTCGAAGAGGAGCGAGTAGCGCATCGGGTCGAGGTCGGTGATGCGCAGGCAGTAGGCGACCAGCGACCCCGCCGCCGAACCGCGGCCCGGGCCGACCGAGACGCCGTCCTGGCGCGCGAAGCGGATGAAGTCCCAGACGATCAGGAAGTAGTCGGCGTAGCCCATCTCCTCGATGGTGCGAAGCTCGAACTCGAGCCGGTCGCGGAGCTCCGGCGTCTCGGCGCCGTATCGCTCTCGAAGGCCCGTCTCGGCGAGCTCGCGGAGGTACTGCGGCGCGGTGCGCCCCTCTGGCACGTCGAACCGGGGTAGGTGGAGGGTGTCGAGGTCGAGTTGGGCGTCGCAGCGCTCGGCGATCTCGACCGTGCGGGCCAGCATGTCGGCACCCCACGGCTCGGCCATGAGAGAGTACATCTCCTCGGGCGACTTCAGGTAGAAGCCGTGGTTCGAGAACTTGAACCGGTCGGGGTTGTCGAGCGTGTCCCCGGTCTGGATGCAGAGCATCGCCTCGTGCGGGACGGCGTCGGCCGCGGTCAGGTAGTGGACGTCGCCCGTGCCGACCAGCGGCAGGCCAGCGTCGCGCGCCAGCCCCGCGAGCACCGGGTTGATCGCCGTCTGGATGTCGATGCCGCCGTCCTGGAGCTCGATGTAGACGTTGTCGCGGCCGAAGATCTGGACGAGCCGGTCGACCTCGCCGCGCGCGCCGCGCTCGTCGCCGTCGACAAGCGCCTTGCAGACCCGCCCGGACAGGCAGCCGGAGAGGGCGATGATGCCCTTCGAGTGGGCCGCCAGCTGCTCGAGGTCGACGCGCGGCCGGTACCAGTACCCGTCGAGATAGCCCGCGGAGACCAGCCGGACGAGGTTGTGGTAGCCCTCGCTCGTCTCGGCGAGCAGGGTCAGGTGGCAGCGGCGCTCCTTCTGGGGGCGGACGGCGTGGTCGTCGACCACGTACATCTCGCAGCCCAGCACCGGGCGGATGCCAGCCCGCGTCGCGGCGCGGGTGAGCTCGACCGCCCCGGCCATCGACCCGTGGTCAGTGAGGCCGATCGCGGACATCCCGAGCTCGGCCGCCCGGGCAACCAGCGGTTCGATACGGCACGCCCCATCGAGGATGGAGTACTCGCTGTGGACGTGGAGATGGACGTACGGCTGGCCGCTGGGCACGGACGTCCATCCTACTGACCGGCGCCGACGGAGCCGCCACGGGCCGGAAAGGTGCCGGGCTGCGCTAGCCGATCTCGAATTGGGCGCCGACCCGCGTGCACGCCGGCAGGATCAGCTCGTTCAGGAGCTGCTGGTGGCCGGCGTCGGCCGAGTACCGACGGAAGGCGTCCGCGTCGTCCATGTCGACGACGAGCGCCATGTCGGCGTTCCCCTCGCGCAGTCCGGCGTCGCGCCCCAGCGACCAGGCGCGGAC
>JBOHBE010000290.1:0-7100 GCA_050698235.1 Gaiellales bacterium | reverse complement strand
CTGGACGAGTGGTTCGAGTCAGACGTCCTCAAGGCGGCGCTCGGGTGGCATGCCATCAACGACAGCGTCTCGGGGCCGTCGACGCCGGGTACCGCATACGTCCTCCTGCACGATCACGCAGCCGAGGAGACCGGCGGCGGTGTGCGCGCCTGGGGGTTCGTGCGCGGCGGCATGGGGGTCGTGACGGCATTGATCGCGGAGGCCGCGCAGGAGGCCGGCGCCGAGATCCGTACCGACGCGGAGGTCGAGGCGGTCCTGGTCGAGGACGGCAGGGCGGTGGGGGTCAGGCTTGCGGGCGGCGAGGAGGTGCGCGCGGGCGCGGTGCTGTCGAATGCCGACCCCAAGCGCACGTTCCTCTCGCTCTGCGAGCCGTCCGACCTGCCCGCGCAGTTCCTGGCGGCGATTCGCGCCTACCGGTGCACCGGTACGAGCATCAAGATCAACCTCGCGGTGTCCGAGCTGCCGCGGGCGGCGGCGATGGGCGGGAACGGCGAGGTGCAGCCCTACCAGCGCGGGATCGTCGAGCTCAGCCAGCCGCTGCTCGACATGGACCGAGCGCAATCGCTCGCTCTTCGCGGCATTCCGGCCGACGATCCGCACATCGAGCTGTGCATCCCGACCGTCCACGACCCGGGGCTCGCCCCGCCGGGCTGCCACGTCGTGACGATCGACGTCAACTCGCAGCCCTACCACCTTGCCGAGGGGGAGTGGGACGGGATCCGCGACCAGATCGCCGATCGCGCGATCGCACAGATCGGAGCGCTCTTCCCAAACCTGGAGGAGTCGATCCTGCACCGCCAGGTGCTGTCTCCGCTCGACCTCGAGCGAGTGCTGGGGCTGACGGGAGGCCATGCGCTTCACGGCGACATGGGCGCCGACCAGCTCTTCTCGCTCCGGCCCGTCCGCGGCTACGCCGACTACCGCACGCCGGTGTCGGGGCTGTACCTGTGCGGCGCCGGAACCCATCCGGGCGGCGGCGTGACGGGCGCGAACGGGCGCAACTGCGCCCGGGAGGTGCTGCGGGACGTGCGCGCCGAGCGCGTTCGGAGCCGCGCGCAGGCGGCGAGGTCCACTGTCATGGGTAAACTGTCGACATGAAACCAATCCAGGCCCCCCGTCCGCTGGCCGAGGACGCAGCCGACCGGATCCGGGACGAGATCCTGTCGGGGCGACTCTCGCGCGGGGAGCGGCTGGTCGAGGCCCGGATCGCCGCCGAGCTCCACGTCAGCCGGGGGCCGGTCAGGGAGGCGTTCAAGCTGCTGCGGGCCGAGGGCTTGCTTCAGGAGGAGCCGCGGCGCGGGACGTACGTCGTCAGCCTGAGCCCCGACGACGTGCGCGAGCTCTACGACCTGCGAGCGGCCGTCGAGGCGCGAGCCGCCAAGCTGGTGGCTGCGTCGTGCACCGAGCGCGGGCTGAACGAGCTGCGGAGCCGGTTCGACGTGCTCGCCGCCGCAGCCAGCACCGGAGACGTTCAGGCCGTCTCGCGCGCCGACCTCGAGTTCCACGAGGCGGTGGCGCGCCTCAGCGGCAACAGCCGGCTCCTTGCTGTCTTCCAGCGCTCGGCGCCGCTCCTGAAGACCCTGATCGCGCTCGACGAGCACCTCTACGCCTCACTCGACGAGATGGCAGACGAGCACCGGCCGATGCTCGAGGCCATCGAGCAGGGCGACCCGGAGGCGGCCTCGCGGCGGTTCGAGGAGCACGTCGACCGCGCCGGCGCGCTCGTCGCCGAGTACATCGACACGCTCTGACTGCGCCGGTGCCGGTGGCTGGCGCGCCTGTATTGCAAACGGTTGACAGTCGACCAAGAATTTTGCTACGGTCATCCCCCAGTCGCGAGCCCTTCGGGAGGCATTGATGCGGACGAGGATCATGTCGATTGCGGTGGCGGCGGTCGCCGTCGTCGCCGGGTGCGGAGGCGGAAGCGACTCCGGCGGGCAGGCCGCGGCGAGTCACAGCACACAACCGACGGTGGTGTCCGGCCCGCTGCGCCTCTTCGCGTATTCGGACGGCTTCGCCGACGAGCTGATCCAGCCGTTCGAGACCGAGAACCCGCAGGTGAAGCTCCAGACGACGCCGTTCGACAGCGTCGCGTCGGCAACCGCCAAGCTGCGCGCCGGCTACCACACCGACGTCATCAACACGTGCGTCGAGGAGGGCGCGGCCACGCAGGTCAAGCTCGGGCTGCTCCAGCCGCTCGACACCTCGCGCATCCCGGGATGGAGCCACATCTTCCCGACGTTCAAGAAGCTCCCGGGCGTGGTCGTCGACGGCAAGGTCTACGTGATTCCTGTC
Source organism: Gaiellales bacterium (assembly GCA_050698235.1). GTDB lineage: Bacteria > Actinomycetota > Thermoleophilia > Gaiellales > JAICJC01 > JAICJC01. Next base: position 4,805 of record JBOHBE010000290.1, on the reverse strand, counting down.
GACTCCGGCGTGACGGGCATCATGTACGACTCGAACAAGATCACCACGCCGCCCGACTCGTGGGCCGATCTGTTCTCGCCCGCCTACAAGAACCAGGTCTCGATCGAGGACAACCCCGAGGTCGCGATGCAGGTCGGTGCGCTCGCGCTCGGCATCACCGACCCCGTGCACCTGACCGATGACCAGATCACCCAGGTCAAGAACTTCCTGATCGCCCATCGCGACAACTTCCGCACGTACTGGAACAGCGACGCCGACATCAACAACCTGATGGCGACCGGTGAGGTCACGATCGCCGAGGGATACCCGGGGAACGCCCTGGACATGCAGCGAAACGGCGCCAAGAACATCAAGTTCGCGCTGGCCAAGGAGGGTCAGATCGTGTGGACCTGCGGCTACGGGATCAGCACGAGCGCCTCGAACGTCGACGCGTCCTACGCGCTCCTCAACTACTACCTGAAGCCGAGCGCGCAGCTGATCGAGGCCGACCGCTGGAACTACATCATGACCAATGAGCAGACGCTGAAGGCAGCGCCGGCGAAGCTTGTCAAGCGCGCCCAGCTCGACCTCCCGCTGCACTTCGAGAACATCGTCCCGGCATCGCCCCCGCCCGACTACGACAAGTGGATCGCGGCGTGGAACGAGGTCAAGGCGGCAGGGTGACGCTGCCGGCCGAGTCCTCGGCCGCGGCCGGCTCCTTCGGGCACGAGAGGATGGCGGTGCCGCAGGTCATGGCGCCCCCGCGCTCCGAGCGGGTGAGGCGAACGGTGCCCGTGGTCCTGTCCGTCGCGATCGCCCTCCTCATGGTTGTGCTGCTCTACGGGCCGCTGATCCTCCTGGCGGTGTTCTCGTTCAACAACTCGGACATCCTCACGCTGCCGCTGCGGGGCTTCACGACCCGGTGGTACAGCGACGCGTTCGCCGATCCCCGAATGCGTGAAGGGCTTCAGAACTCGGTCGTCATCGCCACGATCATCACGCCGATCTGCCTGGTGCTCGGCACCCTCACCGCCTACGCACTGACGCGGATGCGGTTCGTGATGCGGGGCGGCGTCGCGATGCTGATCGGTGCGGCGCTGGTCGTGCCGTGGCTCGTGATCGGGATCAGCGCGCTCCTGTTCTTCAACGACAGCCTGCCGGTGGTCGGGCGCACGGATCTGTCGCTTCGGACGATCGGCCTCATGCACGTGGTGTGCACGTTCCCGCTGGTCGCTGCCATCGTCGGCGCGCGGCTGGCGCGGTTCGACCGCACGCAGGAGGAGGCCGCGGTCGACCTGGGGGCGAGCCAGCTCCAGATGCTCCGCCGCGTCGTCCTGCCTCACCTGGTGCCCGCGCTCGTGGCGTCGGCGATCTTCGCCTACATGTGGTCGTTCAACAACTTCGAGATCAGCTACTTCGTCGGCGGATCCGATTACACGTTCCCGGTCTGGGCGTTCTCGACGCTGCGTCACAGCCAGAACCTGCCGGTCGTGAACGCGATCTCGACCGTGATCTCGGCCGTCCAGGTCGTGCTCGTCGTGATCGCCTGGCGGGTGCTGCGCCCATCCGCGGGTGAGCCCGACGCCGGCGGGCTGATCCCCACGGTGGTGCGATGAGCGTCCCGGCCGTCGCGGCAGGGTCCCCGCATGCGTCGCTCTTCAGGAGGACGCGCCGGAAGCTGACCCCGCTGGGCTTTCTGTTCTCGCCGGTCGGGCTCCTGCTGCTCTTCTTCGTCGCGCCCATGGCGATCATGCTCCAGGTCAGCTTCGAGCACAACTCGGCATACAGCTTCCAGACCGGCTACACGCTCGACAACTACCGCGAGATCCTCACCAACCCGCTGTACCGCGACGTCGCGCGCGACACGCTGGTGATCGCGACGGCGGCGATGGCGATCCAGTTCGTCATCGCCGTGCCACTGGCGTACGTGATGGCGTTTCGCGCCGGCCGGTTCGAGCTGCCGCTGCTCCTGGCGCTGGTGCTGGCAGACGAGCTGAACCCGATCGTCCGGATCTATGCCTGGCGCGAGCTGCTCGGCCGGGAGGGTCTGATCAATGACGCTCTCAAGTGGCTGGGCGTGATCGACAAGCCGCTCGACTGGCTTCTGTTCAGCAAGTTCGCGGTCATTACGGTCCTCTCGACGAGCTGGCTGACGTACACCGTCATCCCGATCTACGCCGCGATGAAGGCGATCGACGCCGGCCTGTTCGAGGCCGCGCTCGATCTCGGCGCCGGCTGGTTCACGACGTTCCGGCGCGTGCTGCTGCCGCTCGCCGCGCCGGGCGTGTTCGTGGCCGTGATCCTCGTCTACATCCCGCTCTTCAGCGAGTTCGCGACCCCCGCCCTCGTCGGGGGCCGCAGCGGGTACATGCTCGGGTCGGTTGCGAACAGCCTGATCCTCGAGGAGGGCAACTGGGGCCAGGGGGCTGCGCTCAACTTCCTGCTCCTGGCCGCCTCCGGCCTCGTGTCCGTGCTCGCCTACTACCTGTCCAAGCTCAACCAGATCGACCGATAGGAGCCCGCATGCCCGAACTCGTGATCGCCGCCGTTGCCGCTCGGGAGGTGCTCGACTGCCGCGGCCTGCCCACCGTCCAGGTCGACATCAAGCTGTCCGACGGGACGCTGGGCCGCGCCGACGTGCCGTCCGGGCGCTCGACGGGATCGGGCGAAGCGTGCGAGCTGCGCGACGGTGGCAGCCGGTTCGGCGGCTTCGGCGTCCGGATCGCCGTCGGCAACGTGCGCGACAGGATCGCTCCGGCGCTGCGGGGGATGCCCGTCACGTCGCAGCTCGAGATCGACCGGGCGCTGATCAGCCTCGACGGCACCGACGACAAGTCCGAGCTCGGCGCCAACGCGATCCTCGGCGTCTCGCTGGCCGCAGCGCGCGCCGCCGCGGCGGCCGCGGGCGACCCGCTCTACCGCCATCTGCGCCGGAACGCGCACGTCCTGCCCGTTCCGCTCATCAACCTGATCAACGGCGGCAAGCACGCCTCGAATGACCTCGACTTCCAGGAGTTCATCGTGCTCCCCGTCGGCGCCGACAGCCTGCTCCATGCGCTCCAGATCGGCACCGAGATCAACCTCGCGCTGGGTGAGATCCTGCTCGCACGGTTCGGCAAGGTCGCGCTCAACACCGGAGACGAGGGCGGCTACGCCCCGCCGATGTCGAGCCCCGACGAGGCGCTCGGCTTCCTGCACGAGGCGGCCGATCGCGCCGGCTACGCGGGCGACGTCGTCTACGGCCTCGACTGCGCGGCCACCCATCTCTACGACGACCAGACGGGCACGTACACAGTGGACGGTGAACGCTACGACGGGGCGGCGATGATCGAGCTCTATACCCGCCTCATCCGGGAGTACGGGATCGTCACCATCGAGGATCCGCTCCACGAGGACGACTTCGAGGGGTTCGCCGACCTGACCGCCGCCACGGGCATCCAGATCGTCGGCGACGACCTGTTCGTGACCAATCCGGCCAGGGTTGCCGAGGGCGTCGCCCGCGGATCGGCCAACGCGCTCCTGTGGAAGGTCAACCAGATCGGGACGCTCAGCGAGGCCCTCGACGCGGCCGACCTGGCGCTTCGCTCGGGCTATCGCGTGGTTGTCTCGGAGCGGTCGGGCGAGACCGAGGATCCGATCATCGCCGACCTGGCGGTCGCGCTCGACGCGGGACAGATCAAGACCGGTGCGCCGGTGCGCGGCGAGCGGACGAGCAAGTACAACCGGCTGATCGCGATCGAGGAGGAGCTCGGTGCCACCGCCGTGTACCCCGGCCGTCATGTCGTCCGGAGCCCGGAGCTGCTTGTATGAGCGCCACCCGGCCGGGTGTGATCGGGAACCGCGAGTCGTTGCTCTCGCACGGCGCGGTCGAGCTTCGCGCCGCGGTTCTGGATGTGATCGAAGCGGGCCTCGCGGCCAGCGATCCCGGCGACGCCGTCGAGCGGCTCGTGTCGATGGACGGGGACGACGTGGTCGTCGACGGCGTCTCGTACGGGCTCGCCGGCGGCCGGGTGCTCGTGATCGGCGCGGGCAAGGCGACGCTCTCGACAGCGGCGGCCCTCCAGCGCGTCCTCGGGGACCGGATCGACGGAGGGCTGATCGTGGTCCCGCGCGGCCATGCGCATCCACTCGGCCGGATCGAGGTTATCGAGGCCGACCACCCGCTTCCCACCGAGGCCAGTCTCGCCGCGGCGCGCCGGCTGGCGGCGCTGGCGGGAACCGTCAAGCGAGACGACCTCGTGCTGAGCTGCTTCACGGGCGGATCGTCGGCGCTGGCGTCATTGCCGGCCGACGGCGTCACGATCGACGAGAAGCATGAGCTCCACCGGCTGCTCGTGCGCTCAGGCGCCGGGATCGGCGAGGTCAACGCCGTCCGCAAGCACGTCTCCAGCATCAAGGGCGGGCGGCTGGCGCGTGCCATGGGCGATGCCCGGATCGTCAACCTGACGGTGTCCGATGTCGCCGGGGGTGCGCTCGACGCGATCACCGATCCGACCGTCCAGGATACGACGACGGTCGCCGACGCGATCGAGGTGCTGCGCCTGCACGACCTCTGGGATCAGGTGGCGCCGTCGGTGCGCCGGCATCTCGAGTCCGCATCGGCGGCCTCGCCGTCGCTCGACGGCTCCGATGTGCGAACGGTTGTGCTCGTGGACGGCGAGACGGCGTGCAGGGCGATGGCCGCCCGGGCGGAGGAGCTGGGCCACCGGCCCATCGTGCTCTCGACGAGCCTCGAGGGTGAGAGTCGTGAGGTGGGTGCGACGCTGATCGACCTCGGCCGCGAGTCGGCGCGAAACGGCAGGCCGTTCGCCGCGCCGTGCATGCTG
>JBOHBE010000289.1:0-16633 GCA_050698235.1 Gaiellales bacterium | reverse complement strand
CTCGCTGCCGGCAGCGGCCCCCGCCGCCGCAACGACGCGCTCGACCCGCTCCATCCCGACCTCGTAGTCGCCGTAGGCCTCGTACCACTCGAGCATCGTGAACTCGGGGTTGTGCTTGAACGACACGCTTTCGTTCCGGAAGTCCTTCGCGATCTCGTACACCCGCTCGAGGCCGCCGACGATCAGCCGCTTGAGGTAGAGCTCGTCGGCGATCCGCAGGTAGAAGTCGCGCTCGAACTCGTTGTAGTAGGTCGTGAACGGCTGCGCCGCCGCGCCGCCGTAGATCGGCTGGAGGATCGGCGTCTCGACCTCGACGAATCCGTCACCGTCGAGGACGGCGCGCATCGCCGTCACCATCCGCGAGCGGGCCATCGCAAGGCGGCGCGAGTCCTCATTCACGATCAGGTCGACGTACCGGCGGCGGTGCCGGAGCTCGATGTCGGTGAGGCCGTGCCACTTCTCGGGGAGCGGGCGCAGGCACTTCGCGAGCATGTGCCACTCGCGAACGCGCAGGCTGAGCTCGCCGCGACGGCTGACGAACACCTCGCCGTCGGCCGCGATCACGTCGCCGAGGTCGGTGTCGGAGAGCGCGGCGTACGGCTCCTCGCCGAGCTCGTCGAGTGTGGCGTGGAGCTGGAGCCGCCCGGTCCGGTCGGCCACGTCGAGGAACATCGCCTTGCCGTGGCCCCTGCGGGCCGCGATCCGGCCGGCAACCGCCAGGCGTGTCCCTGACTCGGCTCCCGCCTCGAGCTCGGCGAAGCGCTCGCGCACGTCCGCGACCGGCACGCGGGCCGGCGTCCGTGCGGGGTACGGATCGACGCCGGCGGCCCGCATCGCGTCGACCTTGGCGATGCGGTCGGCCCGGATCCGGTCCTCAGCGTCGCCGCTCACCGCGACAGAATATGCGTTCGCCGCGAGTTCATGGCAGGCTACGGATATGAGGCGGTTGGCAGCCCTCCTGGTAACGGTGGCGGCGCTCGTCACGGCAAGCCCGGCCGCGGCCGCCGACCCGACGATTCCCGCCCGCGACCTGAAGGCGATCCGGACGCTGCTCGACGCGTGGGTGCCGGCCGTCATCGCGCGCCACGACCCCATCGGCGCGTACGCCCTCGCGACCCCCGCTCTGCGGTCGACGACGACCCGCGCACAGTGGAAGCGCGGCGATCTCCCGGTGACGCCGTACCCCGCGAACGCCAAGCACTTCGGCATCCGCCCCATCTCGGTGACCGCCGACGACATCATCTTCAACCTGATGCTCCAGCCCCGCAAGGGCTCGAACGCCGGCGTCTCGGTGTACACGACCGAGGTGCAGCGCGTCGGAAATCGGTGGCTCGTGGCCTCGATGTACCCGACCGCGCAGTTCGCAGGCACCGGAGCGCAGAGCGCGATCACGGCGGCGCCCGACCTGGCGCCGCACGCGCAGGGCTACAAAGAGCGCACCATCCTCGGCAGCAGCTGGATGCTGGTGCTCGTCGGCGTCATCCTGGTCCCGCTGCTGTTCGTGCCCGTCGGCCTCTTCGTCGCCTGGCGCCGCGGCCGAGCCCCGGCCGTGGACGACGAGACGCGCGCCCGAGCCGCGATGCCCTGGCGCTAGCTCAGATGGCCGCGACCGCGACGTCGCGGTGACGTAGAGCGGCATCGTCCAGCGGCAGCCGGAACGCGACCAGCGTCCCTCGCCCGGGCACGGCGCGGATGTCGAGATCGCCGTCGGCCAGCCGCACGCGCTCGGCCAGGCGCTCGAGGCTCAAGTGCCGGAGCTCGCGCGGCCGGTCGTCCGCCCGTCGCCCCGGATGGCCGACGCCGTTGTCCCACACGCGCCCGTGCAGGGCTCCCCGGTGCTCGCGGATGTCGACCTCCAGGCGGGACGTCCCGGCGTGGCTCCGCGCGTCGGCGATCGCCTCCCGGACGATCCGATACGTGATGTCCTCCACGGCGAAGGGATAGCGGCCGACCTCCACGACGACATCGGTCTGGAGGTTCGCGCCTCGGGCCGCCCGGTCGATGAGATCGGTGAGCGCGACCGGCAGGCCGTGGGCCTCGAGCAGCGGCGGGTGCAGCTCGAAGGTGAGCCGTCGCACGCGCTCAACAGCGTCCGCGAGCATCGTCCGCGTCGGCGGCAGCACCTCGGCGATCCGCTCGGTGTCGTGAGCGCGTATGGCGGGCGTGATGCGGTCGATCGTGACGAGAGCGGCCGTGATCACCTGGATCGTGTCGTCGTGGAGCTCCACCGCGATCCGCTCGCGCTCGGCCTCCTCCGCGCGGAGCAGGTCGTCCAGGGCCGCCCGGCGGTCTCCAACGAGACCGCGCATCTGCGCGGGCACCCGCGCGAACAGCCACCCGCTCAGGGCCAGGGCTCCGCCGCCGGCAAGCGCGAGCGCCGCGACCCAGACGACGGGCGAGCCGAGGTCGAACGCGGCCGACCCTCCCACCGTGACGACCACGAGGAGCAGGAGCACGACGACGCCCAGTGCGTTTCGCATCCGTCGGCCGATCTGCTCGGACTGGCCCAGTGTCCGTCGCATCTCGCGGACAGGGTAGGCGGGCGGGCACCCGGCGGCATACCGCAAAGCGGTGACCAGGGGGGCCGCTTTTTGGCGGACGGGCCGCCTACGCGGCCTTGATGTCCATGATCTTGAGGCGGATCGCGCCGGCCGGAACCGACACCTCGACCGTCTCGCCCTTCTTGTGGCCGATCAGCGCCCGACCGACCGGCGACTCGTTCGAGAGCCGGGAGTTTGCCGGATCGGCCTCGGCTGAGCCGACGATCTCGTAGGTGTCCACATCGCCGTGGTCGACGTCCTTCACACGCACGCGCGTGCCGACGGACACCACGTCGGTGCCGATGTCCTTCGGATCGATGACCCTGGCGGCGCGCAGTTGCTCCTTGAGCCGCGCGATGCGGTGCTCGAGAAGCGCCTGCTCGTTCTTCGCGTCGTCGTATTCCGAGTTCTCGGAGATGTCGCCGAACTCGCGCGCCTCTCGGATGCGGTCGGCCACCTCGCGACGCTTGGTCGTCTCGAGGTCCTCGATCTGCTGCTTCAGCTTCTCGTAGCCATCTGGCGTGAGGATGACGTCCTTGTCCACGGCCTGCCCTTCTGCCCCCTATCTGCACGAAAACGGTGTCGCCGGAATCCGCCCTTTTGCAGCGGTTTCGTCTCCGGCAAGCACCGAGGGAGGCGGGATTATATGCAACCTACGATAGCCGGTCAAACCGGTCCGACCGGCGCCCCTCAACGAGGCTCTACCATGCCCACCGGTGGCCGATCTCACACAGCCGTGGGCGATCGGGGACGTCGCCATCCCCTCCCGCATCGTGCTCGCCCCGATGGCGGGCGTCTCGGTGCAGGCCTTCCGGCGCCAGGGGCGGCGGTTCGGGGCCGGCCTGGTCTGCTCCGAGATGGTCTCGGCCGCGGGGCTTTCGCACGCGAACGAGCGCACCCTCGGCTATCTGCGGATCGCGCGCGACGAGCACCCACTCGCGGTGCAGATCTTCGGCTCGGAGCCCGGGCGGATGGCCGAGGCGGCGCGGATGGTCGTCGACGCCGGCGCCGATATCGTCGACATCAACTTCGGCTGTCCGGTGCGCAAGGTGACCAAGACCGGCGCCGGCGCGAGCGCGCTCTCCGACCACGACCTGGCCTGCGGGCTCGCCCGGGCGGTAACGGAGGCGGTCGATGTCCCGGTCACGGTCAAGATGCGCCGCGGCATCGACAACGGATCGCGCGACGCGCTCGAGCTCGGGCCGAGGCTCGAGGCGGTCGGCGTGGCCTCGCTGACGCTCCACCCACGCTCCGCCAAGCAGATGTACACGGGCACCGCCGACCACACGCTCACGGCCGAGCTCGTCGGCCTGGTCAGCGTCCCCGTGATCGCTTCGGGCGACATCATCGACCGCGCGAGTGCCGAGCGCGTGCTCGATGCGACGGGTGCCGCCGCCGTCATGGTCGGGCGGGGCGCCCAGGGCCAGCCGTGGACGCTCCAGGAGATGGCAGAGCGATCAGCGGAGCGGCCCGAGCCGGCCGAGATCGTCGCCGAGCTCATCCGGTTCATGCGCGAGGTCGAGCGCGAGATGGGCGACCGGGCGACGAGCTTCCTGCGCAAGTTCTACGGCTGGTACCTCCGCGGCCTTCCGGACGCCAAGTCGGTGAAGCCGGAGCTGACGTCGGCGCCGACCATCCCCGAGGCCGAGGCGGCGCTGCTTCGGTTCTGCCCGGCCGCACGGGCGCGGCTGGCCGAGCATGAGGCCGAGCTCGCGCTCCTCCCCGACACCGAGTCCGACCGGCTGCTCGACCTGCCGATCTCGATCTACGGCGGCGGCTAGACCCTCGCGGTCTCTGATCGGCTGACGGCCAGCGCGACCTGAATCGCGCGCACCGACATGGGGCGGATGCTCATCGCCCCATGCCTACTGCTCGTGGCGGTCGGCACGAAAGCGCGCGCGGCGCCTACGGCCGGCGCGCGATGAAGACGTGCATGCGGTGGTCGGCGGTGACCTCGACCGGCGAATAGTCGCCCTCCACCCGCACGTCGGCGAAGCCGGCGGTCTCGAGCATCCCGATCATCTCCTGCACGCCGTACCAGCGCTCGACGAGGCGGTGGTCCTCGCTGCGGACGACCGATCCGTCCCTGGCGAGCTCGTAGCGCAGGTCGAGCGTGAACGACTGCCCGAGCGGATCCGCCTCGACCAGCCGGCGCCGCACGACGATCTCGTCACCGTCCGGAAGCGGCGTCGAGTCGCGCGTCGTCCACTCGCCCGGCTGCGACCGGTCGGCGTCCGCGCACCGCTTCCACACCTCGGTCATCGCCCACCCCGCCTCGATGTCGACGGCGAGCGTGCCGCCGGGCTCGAGGTGGCGGTGAAGGCGCCTCAGCGACTCGACGTCGTCGGCCCGCGTCCCGTTCAGGCCGAACGTCCCGCACGAGACGATCGTGCGGTAGCGCCGCGGCAGGTCAAGCCCCGCGGTGGACTGGACGTGGAGCGCGGGCGCGAGCCCCTCGGCCTCCGCCCGCCGGCGGCACAGGTCGACCATGTCAGGCGAGATGTCGCAGCCGTCCACGTCGAGCCCGGCGCGCAGGTACTGGCACAGGAGCCTGCCCGGCCCGCAGCCCGCGTCGAGCGCGGGCTGGCCTGAGCGCTCGATGATGCCGCGGTAGTACGCGACGTCGGGAGCGTCGTCGCGGTTCACGACCTGGAAGAGCAGGGCGGCCAGCCCGCGATGGAAGTCGGCGCCCTGCGTCACGACGGGCCTGCGACCACAGCGGCCACGAAGTCCGCGACCGCCGGGGCGAGGCCGGCGCCGATCTCCGCGCCGTCGCGCGGGCCGCCTGCGACCCTGAACGAGTGGTCGCCGCCCGCGACCTTTACGAGCCGGGCGCGCTCGCCGAGCCCCGCGACCGTCTCGGCCAGGAGGTCGGGCTGCGCGAAGGCGTCGCGCGATCCCTGGAGGAAGAGCATCGGGACGGCCACCTGCGCGAGATGGTCGCGGCGCAGCTTCTCGGGACGCCCCGGCGGGTGCAGGGGATAGCCGAGAAAGACCAGCGCGTCGGCGGCCATCCCCTCGGCCACGGCCATCGACGCGATCCGGCCCCCGAGCGACTTGCCGCCGGCGACGAGCGGAAGGCCGGTCCGCTCCGCGACCGCGTCCCGCGCGAGCCGCCACGTCTCGACGAGCGCCGGTGCCGGATCGGGCGGCTTGCGGCCGGCGTGCATGTACGGGAAGTCGAAACGCGCGACCGCCAGGCCCAGCCCGGCGAGCGCGCGCGCGATGCCCGCCATGAACGGCGACTCCATGCCTGAGCCGGCCCCATGGCCCAGGACGACGACCGCCGAGGCGCTGGCCGGCGTGTCGAGGACGCCGGCCGTCGGGCCGCGCGGCGTGTCGAGGGTGAACGAAGCACTCATACTGCGCACGCTACAGCTACAGTTTGGATCCAAACTATGGCGAGGCTCGCCGACCCCTATCGCGACCTGGACGTCATCGACCGGCGTGCGCCGCGCGCCAACCAGCTCGTGATCGGCGTGCTGGCGGTGCTGGCGTTCGTCACCGGCTGGTGGCCGATCCTCGGGCTGCTCGCGCTCCAGCTGATCCTGGGGCTCACGCTCGGCCGCCGCTGGTGCCTGGCGTGCCTCGCCTACTTCGAGCTCGTCCAGCCGCGCTTCGGCGAGGGCCCGCTCGAGGACGCCCGCTCACCGCGGTTCGCGAACGTGATGGGCGCCGTCGTCCTCTCCATCGCCACCGTGGCGCTCGCTGCCGGCTTTTCGACCCTGGGGTGGGCCCTCGGGCTGCTGGTCGCCGCGCTGGCGCTCCTGGCGGCCGTGACGGGGTTCTGCACGGGCTGTGAGATCTACCGGCTCGGCGCCCGCCTGCGCGGCGTCGGCCACGGCGAGCTGCGCCGGATCGACCGGGCCGACGTCGGCGGCGACGGCGACGAGCTCGTCGTGCACTTCACCCACCCGCTGTGCTCCGATTGCCTTGCCGTCGAGCGGCGGCTGCGGGCGGAGGGGCGGATGCTGGTGACGGTCGACGTCCGTGAGCGCCCCGATCTGGCCCGCAAGTACGGGATCGGGATCGTCCCGACCGCGGTCGCCGTCGCGGCCGACGGAGCCGTCACGGCCCGGCTGGCGTAGGCCACCCGTCCGCCAGGTGCAGATCGAGCGCGCCGCCGGGCGCGCACGCGGACGAGCGATAGGAGCCCGGCAGGTCCGGATAGAGGTGCGTCCAGTCGATCCAGGCCATCCAGCGGGCGTAGGGGCCGTCGACGCCGAGCAGCTCGGCCGCGCGCGTTGTGGTCTGGACGGCGTCGCACTCGGCCCGGGCCTCGTTCGCGCCGGCCTCACCCAGGTGGGCCGCCTCGTGCGCCAGGATGTGCGCGGCGGCGATCGCACCCCATGTCGGGGCGGCGAATCGATGAGACGACGTGTACGCGAGCGTGTCCAGCGGGCCGCAGACGGTCGGCGGAAGGTTCACTGTCCCGGTCGAGAGATCGGCGAAGCCGCCCGTCTCGACCGGATCGAGCACCGTCACCTTCGGCCAGTCGGCCGCCGACCAGCAGCGCACCTCGACGGGCCGGCCGGCCAGCGCCGACGCGACCCGGCCGAACACCGGCTCGATCCGGCTCTGGCTCCAGGGCGCGGCGACGACCGGCAGCGGCTGGGCCGCGTACGCCCTGACCGCCGCGAGCGTCTCGACACCGAGCGCGACGGCAACCGCCGACGCCAATCCCGCGAGCACAAGCCCCCACCGGAACCGCCGGCTGGGAGGCCGCGCCGTCGTCGCCGGCACCGCCACGAGGCGCGGGACGCCCGGACGGTGGCACGACCCCACCGGCCAGTGAAGGCTCCAGCCGCGCGTGCCCTCGAGCGCGGCGAGACCCGTGCCGCGGCCGAACGACCACCCGCCTGAGGCGGCGAGCACCGACCCCCAGACGGCCAGCGCAGCTCCGCCGCCCATCCCGGTGGCGGCGAGCCCCACCAGCACGACCGAGGCGACGAGCGTCAGGGCCGGGAACGGCGCGGGCCGCGACGCCTCCACCTCGACATCGGTGCCGCCGGCGGCCAGCGTCGCGTCCATGGTGCGCCGCCACATGCGCACCTGGTTCCGGCCGGCGAGGAAGCCGACCCACACGGCAAACACGAGCAGCGCGCCCAGAAACGGCCACAGGCGCTGGCTCGACACGCTCAGAGCGACGGCGGCCGCGACCGCAGCGAGCGACAGGCGCCATCGGGTGGCGAGGTCGGCCGTGGTCGGGATGTGGGTCATCGGGGCGCCGTGTGGAGAACGTGCCCCGCGGCGACGCGCTGGCGGAGGCCGGCGGGGAAGAGCAACCGAACGTCCCGGCGCTCCTCCGCTCGCCGCACAAGCACCGCCATGACGCCCGCGCCGGACGCCGCCCACGCGGCGACCACGACCGGCGCCCATGCCGCGGCGACCAGCGCATGCCCGGGCGTGGCTTGTCCGCCGGGGAGGGCGATCGCCGGCCACACGACCCACGCCCGGGCGATGACCGCCAGCGCGAAGCGCGACAGGCGAAGCCCCGGGACAGGTCCGACGAGCGCGTCCCCGGCCTCGCGCAGGACGATCTGTCGGCGTGTCAGGGCCGCGACGACGAGGCGCACGCCCGCTCCACCGGCGGCGCCGGCGAGCACCCAGAGCGCGAAACTCGCGAGCGACGCGCCGGCGACCAGCGCCGCGGCGGCGCCCACGAGCGCGAACGGCACGAGCACCGCAGCCGACACCCGCGCCACGCCGCTCCACCACTCCGCGGCGCTGCACAGCGTCGGGTCATCGTGGACGAACGCGATCGACGGCCGCGGCCCGCCCTCGCTCACCAGCGTCCCGGTCACCGTGCCCATTCCCCAAGGGTGTCAGCAGACCGGGGGGTGCCGCATCACCTGAACGGGTCAGGCGGCGGCCGGGTTCCTCTCCCAGATGAGCCTGAGGCCTTCCAGCGTGAGCAGGGGCTCGACGTGGTCGACCGTCTCGCAGTGGGGTGCGACCAGGGCGGCCATGCCTCCGGTCGCGACGGCGACGGCCTCGCCTCCGAGCTCGCTCCTGAACCGCCGCACGAGGCCGTCCACCAGGCCCGCGAACCCGAAGATCGCGCCGGACTGCATGTTCGTGTCGGTGTTCGTGCCGATCGCGCGCTCGGGCGCGCGCAGCTCGACCTTCGCCAGCCGCGCGGCCCGATCTCGGAGCGCGTCGGTCGCGACCTGGACGCCCGGGGCGATCGCGCCGCCGACGAACTCGCCGGCCGCCGAGACCGCGTCGAAGTTGATGGCCGTCCCGAAATCGACCACCACGCACGGCCCGCCGTAGCGCGCGAACGCCGCCGCGGCGTTGGCGATCCGGTCTGGGCCGACCTCGTCGGGGCTGTCGACCCGCATGCCGACGCCGGTCTCGATCCCCGGCCCGACGACGAGCGCGCGGCACCCGAGGCGGTCACGGGCCACGGCCGCGTACTCGGCCGTGAGCGCGGGGACGCCCGAGGCCAGGCACACCCCGGTCACGTCCGCCAGCTCCCGGCCGCGCAGCTCGAGGAGGCCGCGCAGCTCGAGCGCGAGCTCGTCGGCCGTGTGAGTCCTCACCGTCGTCGTGCGCCAGTGCTCGAAGAGCGTGGGCCCGTCGTAGAGCCCCGCGACGGTCTGGGTGTTACCGGCGTCGAGCGCGAGCAGCATCGGTCACTCGTCGGAGAGCTCGAACCCGGGCGGGAACGTGGTCGCGATCTCGCTCTCGGGCTTCAGCTCCTCGATGGTGACGTCCTGCGTCGTATGCACCTCGGCCCGCGGGATGATCCGGCTGGGCCGGTTCTTGTCCCAGACCCACACGTCCTCCATCGTCAGGTGGACGAGCGGGTAGGCCGGCTGGTTCGCGGTATCCATCTCGAGCCGGTTGCACAGGTACGTCGCCTCGGCCGTGAGGACGCAGTACTTGAAGAGGCCGAAGACGGTCGCGTACTCCTTCTTCAGGCGCAGCTCCAGCTCGGCGTCGAACTCCTCGAGGTCTTCGATGTAGGCCATGGGGACAGTCTAGAGGGGTCGGGTGCCGCGCACCGCCCAGGCACGGGCGATGAGGCGGATCGAGCCGTCGGCCTCGACGGGGAGCGTCTCCCGAAGCCGCTCCCGGAGCGCGGTGCGGCGATCCTCGGGCAATGAGACGCAATACCCGGGCGCCGGGCCCTGGCCGCCCTCGAAGGGCTCCCAGTAGTCGTCGAAGCCGGCGAACACGGTCGGCGCGTCGATCCCGCGCGTCTCGACGCCGGCCAGTCCCGAGCCCGAGAAGAGCGCCTCGAGCGCGGGAGGGTTGCACCCCGCCATCCGCCGGCCCTCGTCGAGGTCGGCCGCAGCCGGGTCGAGCGCGACGGCGGCGTCCCAGAACCGGCGCATGAGCTGCATCTCGCCCGCGTAGTCCCACACGTAGCCGGCGACGACGCCGGCGGGCCTGACGACGCGCGCCATCTCGGCGACGCCCCGCACGGGGTCGGGGAGAAAGTTGAGGACGAGGCTGCTCGCGACGGCGTCGAATGAGGCATCGGGGTACTCGAGGGCCTGCGCATCGCCGGCGGCGAACGACGCGCGCGGATCGGTCACCCGCCCGGCCGCGTACGTGACGTACGCCTCCGACCTGTCGACACCGACGACCGCGGCGGGCGCGGCCTGCGCGAGCACCGTCTCGGCGAGGGCGCCCGAGCCACAGCCGACGTCGAGCCAGCGGCCGCCCGGCCGCACGCCCAGCCAATCGACGAACTCGCGCGCGACGAGCCGGCTCCACCGCCCGACATAGCGCTCGAGACGCTCGGCGTCGTCCCACACGTCCGCGGTCACGTGTGGAAGTTATACGAGGCCGGGCAGGATCCGCTTGGTGCGGGCCGCGTAGTCCTCGTACGCCGGGAACTGGGCCCGGAGGTTCGACTCCTCATAGTGCGTGCGCGCGATCTGGAGGCCCAGGCAGACGAGCCAGGCGCCGGCCGCCGCGATCGGGTGCCTCGATCCGACCACGATGCCGATCGCCGCCGTGAGCTCGCCGAGGTAAAGCGGATGGCGGACAAGGCGGTACGGCCCGCGCACGACCAGGCCGCGGACGTCGGGCAGGATGCCGAAGCACCGACCGAGGAAGGCGACCGAGGCGAGCGAGAACGCGAGCCCGGCGAAGAGCAGCGAATCCGAGACCATGACGCGCATTCCGGCCCCGGCGTCGGCACCGAAGAGGCCGACCGAGATCATCGTCAACTGCGAGAGGAGAGCGACGGCCACGCCGACCGGGGCGCGGTCGCGCCGGATCGGTGCCGGCCGGATGTTGATCAGCACCGTGAACATCACCCACAGAGCTCCGGAGAGGACGTGGAACGCCCCGCCCGAGACCGACGTCGCCTGCATCGTCGCCTCGATCTGCACCACGACCATGACGGTGAAAAGGAGCGTCGGGATGGCGCGCGAGCCCAGCAGCGTGAGCACGTCCGGGATCGGGCCGGCGCGGGAGACGTATTCGGTCACACTCAGTTCATCGGCGGGCGTGCCGCGCTACATGAGGGAAAGCCCGCCCGCCGGCTCGACGCCCTGCGGGTCGAGCGCCTCGAGCCAGGCGCGCGCGGTCCGCCCCGACAGCACGAGGTCGGGAGCGATGTCGCACAGCGGCCGCAGCACGAACTCGCGCTCGTGAGCCCGCGGGTGCGGGAGCGTGAGCCGGGCGTCGTCACGCTCGACGTCCTCGAACCACACGAGGTCGAGGTCGAGCGTGCGAGGCCCCCAGCGCACCTCGCGCACGCGGCCGTGCGCCGCCTCGATGTCGAGCAGGACGGCCAGCAGCGCTTCGGGATCGAGCTCGGTCTTGAGCGCCGCGACCGCGTTCAGGAACGGCGGCTGGTCGGTGACGCCGACCGGTTCGGAGCGGTAGATCGGCGACGCGGCGACGATCCGGCCGCCGCGGCGGCCGAGCTCGACGACCGCTGTTCGCAGCGTGGAGGCAGGATCTCCCAGGTTGGCACCGAATCCGACGTACGCCCGGCTCACCCGCTTGGGTGCATTTTCCATATATCCCCTTAACGAACCCCTCACATTTGCCGATGTCCTGATCAGGGTACGGGTGATTCGCGTTGGCCGTATCCAGCTCCCGGCTCTGACCAAGGATGGTGCCATGTCGACCCTCATGGAACTGACCGTCGTGCTCGTACTTTGCCCGGCCGCGCTTGCGATCTGGGCTGACGCGCGCTACCCCAACCTGCGCCCCCGCGAGATCCGGCGGACCACCGTCCATCTCGGCATCGGCGGCGTGCTCGCCTTCCTCGGCATGCGCCCGATCCTCGCCGCGATCGCGGCCGAGCTCTCCGGCCCGACCGGCAAGGCCACGGCGATCCTCGCCGCCTGCGCTGTCATCACCTACTGCCTGACCGTGTCCGTCTGGATCGTGCGCCTCGCGTCCGAGACGGTCCGCGAAGGCCGCTAGCCCGGCAGATCAGGCCATCACTTCGCGCAGGACGGCGGCCGCCTCTGCGCGGGTGCGCGCCTTGAGCTTGCGCAGGATCGCCTTGACGTGCCAGCGCACGGTTTCGGGCGAGAGGAAGAGCCGGTCGGCGATCTCGACGGTGGTCTCGCCCGCCGCGATGTGCTGGAGGATCTCGAGCTGGCGCGGCGTCAGGCGCTCGCGATGCGGCAGCTTCGACGCCAGGAGCATCCGGCGCTGCGATTCGCGCACGTCGTCGATGAGGTGCGCCGCCATCGTCCGCGAGAGCGCGGCCTCGCCCGCGAGGACGCCGTTCAGTGCGACGGCC
This sequence comes from Gaiellales bacterium, assembly GCA_050698235.1. Classification (GTDB taxonomy): domain Bacteria; phylum Actinomycetota; class Thermoleophilia; order Gaiellales; family JAICJC01; genus JAICJC01. The sequence continues at coordinate 4,369 of JBOHBE010000289.1, read as the reverse complement.
AGCCGCTCCGGCGGCTGGTCCTTGGTCAGGTCGCCGGCGGCGCCGGCGCGCAGCGCGGTCAGCATGTCGCCGGGGTCGCGAGACTCGGTGAGGATGACCACGCGCGGCGGAGCTCCCTCCATGTCTGCCAGGCGGCGCACGAGGTCGACGCCGCTGCCGTCGGCCAGGCGCAGGTCGGCCACGACCAGGTCGGGCTGCGTGCGCGCGGCGACGTCCGCCGCCTCGCGGACGCTCGAGGCCGCACCGACGACGGTGAGCCCGCCCGCCTCGAGAACGGCGATGAGGCCACGGCGGAACAACGGCTGGTCGTCGACGACCAGGATGCGCACCTGCGGCATGCTTCCGTTATACGCCGGAATTCGGGCCGGCGGAAGCCTCCGCGACGACCGCGACCTCGTCGAGGTTGTGCGGGATCGGGACGTCGGGCTTCGCGACCCGCACCCTCGCGTGCACCACTGCGAACCTGGCGACGAGGTCGTCGGCGATCATGGCGGCGAGCCGCTCCAGCAGGCGATACGGCCCGCCCTGGGCCAGCTCGACGACGCGATCGCACACGGCGGCGTAGTTGACGGCGTCGGCCAGGTCGTCGGTCTCGTCGGCCCGCGATGGGGCGCACTCGAGCCAGACGTCGAGGACGAACGTCTGCCCGTCGCGGCGCTCCTCCTCGAGCACGCCGTGGTAGGCGAACACACGGAGGCCGCGGATCTCGATGCGGGCGCCCCTCACGGCGCCGCCTCGATCGCGCCGGCAACCGCCAGCGCCTCGCGCGTCTCGCGCACGTCGTGCACCCTCACCATCCACGCCCCGCGCCGGACCGCCTCGACGTTCGCGGCCGCCGTCGCGACGGCCCGGGTGCGGTCGGCGTCGCCGATGATCGAGCCCAGGAACCGCTTGCGCGACACCCCGATCACCACTGGCGGCCCGATCGCGACGATCGCATCGAGGTGCCGCAGGAGCGACAGGTTGTGCTCGCCGGTCTTGCCGAACCCGATGCCGGGATCGATGCAGATCGCCTCGTCCGAGATGCCGGCAGCCTTTGCCGCCTCGACGCGTTCGGCCAGGAACGCCGCCACCTCCGCCACCACGTCGTCGTAGCGCGGGTCGTCCTGCATCGTCTTGGGATCCCCCCGCATGTGCATCAGGCACACCGGCACGCCGGCGCCCGCCACCATCTCGGCCATGCGCGGGTCGACCCGCATCGCCGACACGTCGTTCACGAACGCTGCCCCCGCAGCGATGGCCGCCTCGGCGACCACGGCCTTGGTCGTATCGATCGAGATCGGCACGTCGGTCGCCTCGCGCAGGCCGCGGATCACGGCCAGCACGCGGGCCAGCTCGACCTCGGCCGACACCGGGTCCGAGCCCGGGCGGGTCGACTCGCCGCCGACATCGAGCAGATCGGCGCCCTCGGCGACGAGCGCGACGCCGCGGGCGACCGCGGTCCCGGGATCGAGGTACTCGCCGCCGTCCGAGAACGAGTCGGGCGTCACGTTGATCACGCCCATGACCGCCGGGGGCGGGAACCGGTCAGGCAATGGGGCCATGGGCGGCATCCTAGAATGGCGCCGTCGACCACCCGCCGGAGGGGCACCCTGCCGTTTCACACGTCGCACACCGAGGTTGAGGCCGATCTGCTCCGGCGGGCTCTCGGCCCGAATGCGAGCGTGCTCGAGGCCGGCTGCGGCCGGACGACGCGCCTGACCCGGTTTCGCGACCGGATCGACCGGCTGGCGGGCGTCGACCTCGACGAGTCGGGCGGGCGCATGAACGAGTCGCTCGACGAGTTCGCCGTCGCCGATCTGTGCGGCACGCTGCCCTTCGCCAACGCGACGTTCGACCTCGTCTACTCGAACTTCGTCGTCGAACACCTCGAGCGGCCGCCGGCGGCGTTCGCCGAATGGCACCGCGTGCTGCGCCCGGGAGGGTCGGTCGTCGTCGTCACGAGCAACCGGTCAAACCCGCACATGGCGGCGGCGCGGGTCCTGCCGCAGGGCCTGCGCACGGCGATCAAGGGGCGCGGGCCGGGCGCCGCGGCCCGGGACGTCTTTCCGACCCGCTACCGCGCCAACACACCGGGGGCGCTCACGAGCCAGCTGGGCGGCGCGGGCTTCCGGCCGGTCGAAGTCGTTCCCGTCGCGACGCTCCACCGTTACGCGGGCGATCGGCGGGCTGCCGCCGCGGCCCTCCGCACGTTCGAGCGCGGCCTGCCGCCGCGGCTGCGCTCGACGATCGTCGCCTGGTACAGGCGGGACTAGCCCCGGTACGACAGCGATGTCGCCGTCGGCAGGAGCCGCTCGTAGCCGTAGCCGGTGATCGGGTTGTGGCCCGGGCGCCAGAGCTCGGCGGAGTTGTTGTTGTCGAAGCCCATCGCGTCGGTGGCGCCCATGTCGGCGAGGACGCTCGCGAACTTCGGCATCGTGAGCCCCGCGCCGCCCTTGCCGCCGATCAGGATCATCCAGGCCGAGTTGCCAGAGCGGACGAGCGCCGGGCGCCAGCAACCGCCGCCGCAGTCCCACTGCCACGGGTCGATCGAGTCGGGACGCGACGAGACCGCGTGGCCGCCGCTTACGAGCATCGGCTTCCCGCCGGTGACGTCGGTGACGTTGCTCCACCCTGCGTCGTCGATCGCCGTGTCGACGGCGGGCGACCCGGACCCGGCGAGCGCCTGGAGGCCGTCGGCGGCGACGTGTGTCACCGTGTCCGTCCGCGCGAGGAGCAGCACGCCGCCCACCGGGACCGTCACCTGCTCGGTCGGCTGGCAGACGTTCGTCGCGCAGGTCGAGGGCGTTGCGAGTGGCATCGAGACGGGCTGCCGCTGGGCGGTCGACTCGGTGATCCGGAACGCCACCACGGTCTCGGGCTTGTTCAGGCCCTTGACGTTCTTGTAGCTGTCCTGGTGGCCGCGAAGCTGCGTTGCGAGGACGTCCGAGTCGAGCACGACGCCGACGGCGCTCGCCGGGATCGTGACGGTGTCACCGGCATGTGTGTAGGCGGCGACCTGGTCGCTGCGGATCGACGTCGCGAGCGACGCGGGGCTGGGGTTGAACGCCCCGACCGTCGCTGACGTACCGCCCGAGAAGTCGAGCTTCATCGGGCGCAGGATCGGATGGCCCATGATGAACCGGCCGCTCGGCTTGTAACCGACCGCCAGGCTGCCCGTGCCGAGGCGGAAGATGCGCCGGTCCTGGACGAGGATGCCGCTCGTCGTGCTCCGGGTGGGGCTCCAGCTCTGGTAGATCGAGTAGTCGCCGGTCATCGCCGCGATCATGCCGGGAGGCCCGCCCGCAGAAGCGAGATGCGAGATCTGGTGGTCGGTGATCCAGGTGCTCGAGTCGTTATAGGCGCCGAGCAGGGACGAGTGCAGGCTGACGTGCTGGTTCCCGAACTTCCAGCTCAGCTTGTAGACCTCCTGCGCGCCGAAGACCCCGCGCACGGTGATGCGCGAGTGCACGAGCGTGACGCCCGGCTTCAGGGTCTTGCGCGAGATGACCTTCTTGGTGGTGACGGGGCCCGCCCACGCAGCCGTGCTGCCGGAAAGGACCGCGAGGCCGACGAGGCCGATCCCGAGCACACGGGAGAAGAGTTTGGATGACACGCCAGGAACCCCCTGCTGAAGCCGATGCGTAGGAGGGTTATCGGCGCGCGGGGGAAGGCTTACGCCCCCTTCAGGGGGACGGCCCCCTACCCGAACCGGTTATCCGCGGAGGCTCAGCTCGGCTGCGGCGACTCCGGCGGCTGGCCGGAAGCGATGTTGCCGGGGAGCGGGAGGCCGATGCCACGTGCGCGGCCGGGCTCCTTGCGGGGCTGCTCGGCGACGGGCGTGCCCGACTCGTCAGTTTCCTGGTCGGCGAAGACCTCCTCGGGCGCCTCGCCCGAGAGCAGCCGCTGGAACTGGTCGGCGTCGAACGTCTCGTACTGGATCAGGACCTTCGACATCGACTGGAGCTCGGCGATGCGCGTCGTCAGGACCTCGCGCGCCCGCTCGTGGGCGGCCTCGACGATGCGTCGGATCTCGTCGTCGATCTCGCGCGCGATCTCCTCGGAGTAGTCAGCCTCGTGGCCGAAGTCGCGGCCCAGGAACGGCTGGCTGGAGTCGCGGCCGAACGTGCGTGGACCGAGCTTCTCGGACATGCCCCAGCGCGTGACCATGCGCTTGGCGGTGTCGGTCGTCTTGTTCAGGTCGTCCTCGGCGCCGGTGGTGACCTCGCCGAAGACGAGCTCCTCCGCGGTGCGCCCGCCCAGGTTCTTGGCCAGGCCGTCGAGGAGCTCCGCGCGCGAGCGCATGAACTTGTCCTCCTGAGGCAGGGTGACGACGTAGCCGAGCGCCATGCCGCGGCCGACGATCGAGATCTTGTGCACCGGGTTGTTG
>JBOHBE010000288.1:0-3353 GCA_050698235.1 Gaiellales bacterium | reverse complement strand
CCGGCGGCGAGCTGTTCGAGCCTGGCGACCGCGCCAGCCTCCTTGTCGTGCCAGGCAAGAATCAGGCAACTCTTCGGGGTGATTCGGCCTGCTTCTCGGGGTCGTCGGCGCGGAGTGAATCCGCGAGGATCGGCGTGGTTGTCCCATTCGTGTCCCACCGAGTACCGGCGAGCCTCTGGACCGCGCCACGCTGGCAGCGTGGAGGTCATCGGTTCGATCCCGATTAGCTCCATCACGCAGAACCGCGACCCATCGGATGTCCACTCCTCTGACTCGTCCACCGGGCCGCGGCCGGTAGGCTGGCCCCGTGAGCGACGACCGCAGTTGGCTGACCGACGAGTACCCTGAGCTACGCGACGGGCCGCCGTGGGTGATGGAGGAGATGATCCTGGAGGAACGGGATCTTCCCGTCGGGATCCTGGACGGGGCCGGGCCGGAGACGGCCGATGTCAAGGCCGCGATCCGAGACGCCGCCGTACAGGGCGCGCCGATCGTGGTCACCGGCTGTGGGACGTCCGAGCACGGGGCGATGGCGATCGCCGAGCTGATCGGCGACGCGTTCCCCGACGCGCGCGTCGAGGCTCGCGAGGCGCTCGATGCGGCGGTTCACCCGCGGAAGGGCGGCCTCTGCATCGGGATCTCACACGACGGCGGCACCCGGGCCACCCGGCTGGCGCTCGAGGCGGCGCGCGGTGCAGGTGCGGCCACCGCGGTCATCACGGCCCACCCTGCGACGAGCGTCCCGTCCGTCTCGGACCATGTCGTCGTCACGCCGCTCGCCGACCGCTCGTGGTGCCATACCGTCGCGTACGTGAGCGCGATCGTGGCCGGTGCGGGCATCGCCGGGAGCCCGGCGACGGCGGCGAGGCTGGCCGGTGCGATCGATGCGGTCGTCGCGCTGCGCCCGATGTTCGTCGCGGCGGCACGCCGCATCCACGACGGTCGCCGCATCGTGACGACGGGCCTCGGAGCAGATTTCGTCACCGCGCGCGAGCTGGCGCTCAAGATCGAGGAGGGGGCTCGGATCCCCGCCAACGCCCACCGGCTCGAGACGGTCCTGCACGGCCACCTGGCCGGGTGCGACGCCGACCGCACCGCGGTTGTCCGCTTCGCGATCGATGCCCGCGGAGGAGCGCTTCAGGCCGAGCGTGGGGCGGACATCGACGCCGCCCTCGCGGTGATCGGGATCCCGACGGTCGTGATCGGACAGGAGATGGGGATCGCGCCGGCGGAGTCGGTCGCCGAGGCGCTGGTGGCGGGCGCCCTGGCGCTCCAGCTCCTCACGCTCGAGCTTGCCCATGCGGCCGGTACGAACCCCGACCTGATCCGCCGTGAGCAGCGCCCGTATCGCGAGGCCGCCGCGGCGGCCGAGCGCGCCGACGGCTGACGTCAGGCCTCGCCGGCGCCCGCCGTGACGCCGACGCTCGCGGCGATCACCGCCGCCATGCCCAGAACCTCCGCCGGGGTCAGGCTCTGGGACAGCGCGACGAGGCCGATGATCGCGGCGATCGCCGGGTCGGCGCTGTAGATGACCGCGACGAGGCGAGGCTCGAGCCTCCGGAGCCCCTCGAGCTCCAGGGCGAACGGCAGGATCATCCCGCCCACCGCGATCACCAGTCCGAGCGCGAGCGCCCGGGCGTCGAGCGCGCTTGCGTGGCCGATCCCGAACGGGAGGGTGACGAGGCACGCGATCGGGATCGCCAGCGCGAGGCCGTCGACCCGCCGCGTGCGCCGGCCGACCGTCCGGCCCGCGAAGGCGACCGAGACCCACGCACACCCGGCCGTCACGGCGAACGCCACGCCCGCAGCCGAGTCGGGACGGTCGATGCCGCCGAGCACGAGCACCCCTGCGCCGGCGAGAAGCGCGAAGGCGACGTCGCGGCGGCGTCGTGATCCGGCGAGCGCGACACCGAGCGGGGCGACGAACGCGAAGGTCACGGCCAGCCCCAGCGGCAGCCTGGCGATCGACTCGAAGAACGTCACGTTCAGGATGCCGAGCGAGACGCCGTAGATCGCGATCGCATACCAGGTCTCGCGGTCCCGGCCGCGGACGGCGGGGCGGACGGCCGGCAGGATGATCGCCGTCCCGAGCGCGAACCGAAGCGCGGAGACGCCGGTCGGCGTGAGCGTGTCGAAGAGATCGTGGGCGATCGCGGCGGCGATCTGGATGCTCGCACTCGTCCCCAGGATCATCGCCGCGCCTGCCGCGGTCCGACGGGTCATGCGGTTCCGGTCTCGCGGTGGAGGCCGACCGCCGCCGCGGACGCGATCGACACCCACGTGGCCTCCGTGACTCCCGCCGGCCGGACCGCGGCGAGGAGCGTCTCGATGGCCGTCGGGCCCGTCGTCACCCGCCCGTCGGCGTCCTGCGCCGCCACGTGCGGGTGCGCGCGGACGAGCTCGACCGCGGTGGCGAGCGGATCGCCCGATTCCATGGCTCGGAGGTCTGTGGCGCGGTAGGCGCAGACGTTCGCGGCGGGCGACGTGCCGCCCGCCGCGCGGCAGGCTTCCGCGACGTCGTCCTCCCATGTGGTCTCGCTCGCGAGGATCGCGTCCCGGCGGCCGGGAGTCCGCAGGACGGCCGACGCGCCGCCGAACACGAGACCCAGGGAGCGGTCGGGGGCGGCCGAGGCGGCGTCGGCGGCTGCTCGAAGCGCTCGGGTGGGATCGCCCCGGCCGGCGATCTCGATCCAGGCATCGACGGAGACGGTGACGGACTGCCTCGCCGCCGCACGTGTCGACCGTCGCCCACCCGTCTGGACGAGGAGCACATGCGTCGACGGCCGCGGCATGGCGCCCGTGAGGTCGAGCAGGGTGACGGCGTCGATGTCGAGAGTCCGGCCGATGCCCGCCAGCACGGTGGCCGACGGGATGGGCGGCCGGCCGGTGGTCGGGTTGCGCCCGTGCTCGAGCTCGACCAGGTAGCCGGTGGAGATCCCGATCCGCTGCGCGGCCGCGCGCATCGAGAGGCCGAGCGCCTCCCGCCGGTGCCGGATCGCGTCGCCGAGCATCGCTGTTCAGTATACTGAACACAGCTCGCCGGCCTCCCCGGCATCCACGACCCGGCGGGGGCCGTAGACTCGAACCGTGATCGAGTGCGCTGAATGCGGGCAGGGAAACCCGGACGGGGCGAGGTTCTGCAACCTGTGCGGAGCGCCGCTCGCCGCCGGCACGGGAGCTGCCCGCGAGGTGCGAAAGACGGTCACCGTGCTCTTCTGCGACGTCGTCGGCTCGACGGCGCTCGGCGAGCGGACCGACCCGGAGGCGCTGCGGGCGCTCCTCGGGCGTTACTTCGACGCGATGAAGACGATCGTCGAGCGGCATGGAGGCAGCGTCGAGAAGTTCATCGGCGA
>JBOHBE010000287.1:0-23768 GCA_050698235.1 Gaiellales bacterium | reverse complement strand
GATGTCCTCGGAGGCCAGCACGATCATCCGGCGCGCGATGAAGCGCGGATCCTCGCCACCTTCGAGCATCACGGCGAGGTAGTAGATCGACGCCTGTACGTCGCCGGCCCGGGTCGACTTGATCCAGGCCGAGATGAAGTCGTAGTGCTGGTCGCCGCCCTTGTCGTAGAGGAGCGGCCGCTTCCGGGCCGCATCGCGCACGTGCTCGGGCGTCACCGGGCCGTCGCCGGCTGCGCCGACGGCCGCTTCGAGGATGTTGAGCGCGTTTCGGGCGTCGCCGCCGGCGGAGTGGACGGCCGCCTCGCGGGCGTCGTCGGCGAGCTCGACGCCGAGCGCCGCCTCGCCACGGCGGATGATCGCCACCATGTCCTCCTCGGTCAGCGGCTCGAGCTGGAACAGCTGGCAGCGCGAGAGGAGCGCCGAGTTCACCTCGAAGTACGGGTTCTCGGTGGTCGCGCCGATCAGCGTGACGAGGCCGGACTCGACCGCGGGCAGGAGCGCGTCCTGCTGGCCCTTGTTGAACCGGTGGATCTCGTCGAGGAAGAGGATCGTCCGCTGCCCGTTCGCACCGAGCCGGTCGCGCGCCTCGCCGAGCACGCGGCGGACGTCCGCGACGCCGACCTGCACCGCCGAGAGCTCCTCGAAGTGGGCCTGCGTGGTGTGGGCGACGATCCGGGCGAGGGTGGTCTTGCCGCTCCCGGGCGTGCCGAAGAAGATCATCGACGGGACGCGGTCGGAGGCGATCGCCCGCCGCAGGGCGCTGCCCTCGCCGACGACGCCCGCCTGGCCGACGAACTCGTCGATCGTGCCCGGTCGCAGCCGCTGGGCGAGCGGGGCGACCGTCGCGAGCCGCGACTCGGCGGAGTGCGAGAAGAGATCGGCCATCTCGCGGAATCTACTGCGCGCCATCGTGTACCGTCCGGGTGATGATCGCGGCCGATGTGCGCACGGAGACGAGCCGCCTGCTTGCCGAGCTCATCCGCATCGACACCTCGAACCCGCCGGGGAACGAGACCGCCGCGGCCGAGCACCTCGCCGCGTACCTCGCCGAAGCCGGCGTGAAGTCCGAGCTCGTCGGCCGCGAGCCGCACCGCGCGTCGCTGATCGCGCGTCTCCCGGGGAAGGGCGACGGGCCGTCCCTGATGCTCCTCGGCCACACCGACGTGGTCGGCGCCGACGCCGACGAGTGGTCGGTGCCGCCGTTCTCGGGACTCGAGCGCGACGGGTTCATCTGGGGCCGCGGTGCCCTCGACATGAAGAATCAGGTCGCCGCCGAGGCCGTGGCGGTCGCGACGCTCGCCCGCGAGGGGTGGCGAGGCGCGGGCGATCTCATCCTGTGCGCGGTCGCCGACGAGGAGGTCGGCGACGGCTGGGGCCTCTCATGGCTCGTCGACGAGCACCCCGACCTCGTTCGCGCGGAGTACGTCCTGAACGAAGGCGGCGGCGAGCGGATCGAGCATCGCGGCAGGGTTGCGTACACGGTGGGAGTGGGCGAGAAGCGGTGCGCGGCCTTCGCCGTCACCGTGCGGGGGAAGAGCGGGCATGCCTCGACGCCCGGTGCCGCCGACAACGCGCTCGTCAAGCTGGCGCCCGTCATCGACCGGATCCAGCGGATGCCGCGCCCGACCGCCGAGCTGGCAGCGCTGGGCGCATTCCTCGCCGCGGTCGGCGAGGAGGGCGCAGACCCCGCGGAGCTCGTCGGCCGCTGCCGCACCGAGAACCCGCTCCTGGCCGCCGCGGTCGAGCCCATGTTGGGCGCCACGATCGCGCCGACCATCAGCGAGGCGTCGACGGCGGTGAACATCATCCCCGGGCGCGCCCGGCTCGTGTGCGACTGCCGCATCCTTCCGGAGATGACGCACGCCGAGATCGAGGGGGTCGTGCGAGCCGCCCTGGCCGGCATCGACTTCGAGTTCGAGTTCGTCGAGAACGTCGGCGGCACGCTCTCGCCCGTGGACACGCCGCTCTATCGCGCCTTCGAGGAGTTCGCGCCGCAGATCGAGGCCGGGGCAACGCTCGCGCCGATGGTCAACCCCGGGTTCACCGATAGCCACTACATGCGCGAGGCGTTCGGCTCGGTCGCCTACGGCTTCAACCCGATGCGGATGGATCCGCTCCTCGCCGGAGTGCTCGTCCACTCGGCCGACGAGCGGACGGCGATGGACGACCTGGAGCTTTCAGTCCGCTGCTTCCTGCACGTTGCACGCACGATGGGGGAGGCCGGATGAGCCCGCCGACCGTCAGGCTGGGCGGGATGGCGCTTCGGAACGGCATCCTCGTCCACAGCCTCGCCCACTGGGCCGCGGCGGTGCGAACCGAGGACGGCGAGATCCGTGTCGCGTCCGGCAAGAAGCCGGACATGCCCGACACCGTGATGCGCATGCCGCTCCTGCGCGGAGTCGCGCGGATGGCGGAGGCGGCGTGGCTGCTCCCCGTCGTCCGGCGGCGCCTGCCCGAGGCGCGCCTGCCCGTCGAGGGGCCCGGGATGGGGGCGGCGCTCGCCGGCTCGGCCATCCTCGCCCAGGCCGTGCGGCGCAGCCGGCTCCATCCGATGGTCGGCGAGTCGCTGGCCGCCGCGGCGGCGCTCGCGCCGGCGCTCATGGCGCTTCGCGGCTCGGAGGTCGCCGGATACCACGGCGCCGAGCACAAGGCGATCGGGGCCTACGAGAAGGGCACAGACGCGGTCGATGCGACGAAGGAGCACGAGCGCTGCGGATCGCACATGGTCGGGCCGATCGTCGTCTTCACGGCCGCCGGGAACGCGCTCGCCAGCCGGCTTCCGGAGTCGCGCCGAGGGCCGGCGCGGCTCGTGGTCGGCGTGGCGGCGCTGGGCGCAGCCACCGAGGCGTTCGGCTGGATGGGGCGCCACAGCGATCACCCCGTCGCCCGTGCGCTCCGCCGCCCCGGATTCGAGCTCCAGCGGGTCGCCGCGACCCGCGAGCCGAGTGCCGCAGAGCTGGAGGTGGCCGAGGCCGCGCTCGGCGAGGTGCTGCGGCTCGAAGGCGTTCCAAACAGCTAGCCACGCCCACCCGACGCAGGTACCCTGGAGGCGTGGACGTCCTCTTCACGATGCCGTCGGTGCATGCCCTGCTGGACACCGTCCGCGCGTTGCTCACGGGGCTGGCCGGGCTGGCGATCGCGTGGATCATCCCGATCCTGTTCGCCCTGCTCGTGTACATCAGCTGGCGGATGCTGCGGATGATGCCGAACACGAAGCCGGTCGAGATCACGCCGACTTCCGCCTCCTCGGTCGGGTGGGACGAGGTCGCGGGCGTCGACGAGGTCCGCGCCGAGCTCCAGGAGGTCGTCGAGTTCCTGCGCCATCCCGACCGGTTCGAGAAGCTCGGGGCGCGCGTGCCGCGGGGTGTGCTGCTCTACGGTCCGCCGGGCACGGGCAAGACACTGATGGCCAAGGCGATCGCCCACGAGTCGGGCGCGACGTTCTACTTCGCGAGCGCCTCGTCGTTCGTCGAGATGTTCGTCGGCGTCGGCGCGGCGCGCATCCGGCGCCTGTTCTCGGCGGCGCGCAAGAACCAGCCCGCCATCATCTTCATCGACGAGCTCGACGCCGTCGGCGGCCAGCGATCGGGCGGGCCGTCGTCCCAGGAGCACAACCAGACGCTGAACCAGCTCCTCGTCGAACTGGACGGATTCAACGAGAGCCAGCGGCTCGTCGTGATCGGCGCGTCGAACCGCCTCCAGGATCTCGATCAGGCGCTGCTCCGGCCGGGCCGGTTCGACCGGCACGTGAACGTCTCGCCCCCCGACCTGCGCGGGCGGGAGGAGATCCTGGCCGTGCACACCCGCGGAAAGCCGCTCGATGACGACGTCGACCTGCACGAGATCGCGCGCCGGACGTCGGGCCTGAACGGCGCCGACCTGGCGAGCCTCGCCAACGAGGCGGCGATCTTCGCCGGCCGAGCCGCGCGCGACCGGATCACGGCCGTCGACTTCGACGATGCGCTCGACCGCGTCGTCGCGGGCCTCCAGCAGCGCAAGCTGATCACCGACAAGGAGAAGCGCGTCATCGCCTATCACGAGGCCGGGCATGCGCTCGTGGCGCGGCTCATGGGCGACGCGATGCAGCTGCACAAGGTGACGATCGTGCCCCGCGGGCTCGCGCTCGGCTACACGCTGAACCTGCCGGAGGAGGATCGCTATCTCCAGTCGACCGAGGAGCTGTGTGACTGGCTGAAGGTGATCCTGGCGGGCCGCGCCGCCGAGCAGGTCGTGTTCGGGCGCATCACGAACGGCGCCGTCAACGACCTCGATCGCGCGACGCAGATCGCCCGGTCGATGGTCTTCGAGTGGGGCATGGGCGCGAGCGCCGCGCACCTCCAGGTGCGCGCCGACGACTACGCGCTCTCGGAGGAGACCAAGCGCCTGCGCGACGCCGAGCAGCGGGCGATCACCGACGCCGCCTATCGCGACGCGCTCGGGCTCGTCGAGCGGTACCGGCCGTACCTTGACGGGCTGGCCCAGGCCCTCCTTGCGCACGAGACGCTCGAACGCCCCGAGATCGACAGGCTGCTTGACGGCCTCGAGCCCGAGTCGAACTCGTCGCTCGACGTGGGCGTCGAGCTCCCCGCGCCCGGGTCAAACGGCCACGGCCGCCTGGCGGCCCGCTAACTACTCGGTCGGGGGCGGCGGCGGAGGCGCCTCGCCGGAAGGCGGTGGAGGCGGGGGCGAGGCAGCCGGCTCGGCGACCTCTTCCGCCGAGCCCTCGACGGTCGCGGGGTCCTCGTCGCCCTTGGTGTCGGCGATCTCCTGCTCCTTGGCCGCGATCTGCGACTGGAGGTCGGCGATCCGCGCTGCCCCGGATGCCAGCTCGCCCGAGCGCTCGGCCAGCGCGCCGTCGCGATGAAGCCCGTGGGCCTGGCGGCCGAAGTCGGCGTGCGCCTCCTTCTCCTCGCCCTTCAGGCTGCGAAGCTGCATCTGGAGCTGGCCGACCTTCGCGGTCTCCTGCGTCTTCTCGGCCACCGTCGAGGCGACGTCGGTCGCCTGCTGCTTGATCTTGTCGAGAAACCCCATCAATGCCCCCCTGCGGATTGCAGTCTCGTAGGATGCGGGCGCGATGCGGCCCCGTGACATTCATCATATCGGGCACGCCGTCGACGACATCGAGGCCGCCGTCGACGCGTATGAACGACTTTTCGGTGCTGTCACGGAGCACCGCGAGACGGTGCCCGCGCAGGGGGTCGAGGCGGTCTCGCTGCGGGTCGGGAGCGCCCGCATCGAGCTCCTCCGGCCGCTGGGCGCCGACACGCCCGTCGGCCGCTTCATTGCCAGCCGCGGGCCGGGGATGCATCACATCGCCTTCGGTGTCGATGACGTCCGCGCGGCGCTCCACGACGCCGCGGCCGCCGGCGCCGATCTGATCGACGAAGAGCCCCACGCCGGTCTCTTCGGGCTCCAGGTTGCGTTCATCCATCCGTCCAGCGTCGCCGGCGTGCTGGTTGAATACGTGCAAGTCGAAGGAGCAGTCGATGGCTGATGACATGTCCCGGGTCGAGCTCGGATTCGACAGCGGGCTGATCGTGATCACAAAGCTGGACGCGGGCGAGTGGGCGAAGCTCGAGGCGGCGCTGGACGCCGGCAAGGGCATCGTGCAGATCGCGGCGCCCGACGACACGACCTACCACGTCGACGTCTCGAAGGTCGGCTACGTGAAGCACGAAGCCCACGTCGGTCGAGTCGGCTTCTGACCCTATGGAGAGGGCCGCGCTCGACCGCGCGGTGGTCGCCTACACGACCGCCGGCAACTACGGGATTGGCTGGGTGGTCGTCGGCGCGGTCGTCGGGGCGCCCGTCCGCATCGCCGCGACGGTGTGGGGGACGCTCGGCCTGAACTACGCCGTCAAGCTCGCCGTCGGCCGCGAGCGCCCGGCCGCGGACGATGCGATGATCGCGCTCCCCTCGTCGAGCTCGTTCCCGTCGAGCCACGCGGCGATGTCGGTCGCGGCAGCGTTCGCGCTCACTCGCGCCCGGCCGGGCCTCGCGCCGGTGTGGTGGGCGGCGGCGGCCGCCATGGCCGCCAGCCGCGTGTACGTCGGCGCCCACCGGCCCGAGGACGTCGTCGCCGGTGCGGCGCTCGGAGCGGTCACCGGCGCGGCCGCAGGAGCCGTCTGATGTCGAGCCTCGAGGTGGGCCTGGTCGGCCTGCCGAACAGCGGCAAGTCAACGGTCTTCAACGCGCTCACAGGCGCGGGGGCAGCCGTGGCGCCGCACATGTTCTCGACCGTCGAGACCAACAGCGCCGAGGCCGAGGTGCGCGACCCGCGCCTTGCGGACCTCGCGCGGCTCTCCGAATCGGCCAAGGTCGTGCCCGCGACCGTCAGGGTGGTCGACATCGCCGGTCTCGTGCGGGGCGCGTCGCACGGCGAGGGCCTCGGGAACCAGTTCCTGGGCCAGATCCGGTCGACCGACTCGGTGATCCACGTCGTGCGGTGCTTCCGCGACGAGTCCGTGGCCCATCCCGGGGGCAGCGTCGACCCGCAGGGCGACGTCGAGACCGTCGAGCTGGAGCTCGCGTTCGCCGATCTGGCCGCGATCGAGCGCCGGCACGAGCGCGTCGCCAAGACGGCCAAGGGGGGCGATCGCGACGCCGTCGCCGAGGTCGAGGCCATGGAGGCGCTCCGTGCGACGCTCGAGGCCGGCCGGCCCGCCAGGTCTGCCGGCATCGACGTGCCCGCGGCGCTCGACCTCCTGACGGCCAAGCCGACGCTCTACCTCGCGAATGTTGACGACTCGGGCAACGCGGAGGAGGCGTCAGCGGTCGAGGCGTTCGCCGCCGAGCGCGGCGCCCCGTGCGTCGCCGTGAACGCCAAGATCGAGGCCGAGCTCCGCGAGCTGCCTGACGCCGACGCGGCCGCCTTCCTCGACGACCTCGGGATCGAGGCGTCCGCGCTCGACCGGGTGACGCTCGCCGCCTACGCGCTGCTCGACCTGATCCCGTTCTTCACGACCGGGCCGAAGGAGACCCGTGCCTGGACGATTCGGCGCGGACAGAACGCCCAGGCCGCGGCCGGCCGCATCCACACCGACCTCGCCCGTGGCTTCATCCGCGCCGAGGTCATCGAGTGGGACCGCCTGGTCGAGGCGGGGTCCGAGGTCGAGGCGAAGCGCCGGGGCTGGATACGCATCGAGGGGCGCGACTACCTCGTCAAGGACGGCGACACGCTGAACGTGCGATTCAACGTGTGAGGCGTATGATCGCCGCAGCACGTCGTGCGTCCGAGGGGGGATCGGATGAAGCGGGGAGTCTGTGCGGCCCTTGTCGCCGCCGTTGCGATCTGCGGCGCAGGCGCGCCCACGGTCGCGAGCGGCTCTGACGTCCCGCGCACGCCGTCCGGGTGGCCGGTCACGCCGGCCGGCCATCTTCTGACCGTGACTGAGGGCCCGGGGCTCTCAGGCCCCTGGGCGGTCGCGCTCTCGCCCGACGGCCGCCACGCGCTGGTCACGTCGAGCGGCCAGGCGGTCCAGGACGAGACGCTCGAGATGTTCGACATCACGAGCCGCGCGCGGACCGACGTGCGCGTGATGAACGGCCACCGTGGCCACTCGGTGTTCTACGGCGTGGCGTTCTCGCCGGACGGCAGGCGGGCGTGGGCATCGGGCGGAGGGCAGGACGTCCTGCACGCCTACTCGGTGACGCCGGCCGGCCGGTTCGTCCCCGAAGGCCCGATCCCGGCCGGCCATTTCCCGGCGGGGATCGCTTACGGGCAGACGCCGCTCGGCGACCGCCTGTACGTCGCGAACAACCTCGGCGCCGACCCGTTCACCACGGGGCCGTACGAGGACCCGCCCGGCCACCAGGTGACGGTCATCAACCCGAACACGGGCCGGACGACGGCCACGATCGACCTGGGAACGCCCGGAGATCCGTTCGGCGTGGCCTTCAACCGCGACGCGACCAAGGCGTACATCACGAACTGGACGGGCCGCTCGGTCTCGGTCATCGACACAAGAGCCCAGCGCGTGCTGAAGACGATCTTGCTCTCGCCGACCGACGACCCGCTCCAGGCCGACCATCCGACGGCGATCGCCGCCAACCCGCGAAACGCCGAGATCTATACGGCCAACGCTTCGAGCGACACCGTGAGCGTCCTCGACTCGCGCCGTGACCGCCTCGTCGCCACCATCGACGTCGCCCTCGTACCGGGCGCGCCAAAGGGGTCGATGCCGGAGGGGCTCGCCGTCAGCCCGGACGGCGGGACGCTGTACGTCGCCGATGCCGGTGAGAACGCCGTCGCGGTCGTCGACCTCCACACGCGCCATGTGCGAGGGTTCATCCCGACCGCCTGGTACCCGGCCGACGTCAAGGTGGCGCCCGGCGGGCACCGGCTCGTCGTCGTCAACACGAACGGCTTCGGCGCCGGCCCGAACCCGTGCGGGCCGTTCTCGCCGCTCCAGGCCCAGGGGTGCGGCACGGGCATCGAGTACTCGCCCGGCTACTTCGAGAACCAGTACAGCGGCACCATGATCCGCGGGTCGGTGCAGGTCGTCGACCTGCGCGACGGGCACGGATTCGCCCACCGGCTGCGGCGCTGGACTGCCGAGGTGCGCCGCAACAACCACGTCGCCGAGCGGCGCGCGCGCCCTCCCGCGGCGGTGTCCGCCATCCACCACGTCATCTACGTGATCAAGGAGAACCGCACCTACGACCAGGTCTTCGGCGATCTGGGCAAGGGAAACGGCGATCCCTCGCTCGACCTGTTCAAGGACGGTTCCGCGCCGAACCAGCGTGCGCTCGCGCGCAGATTCACGCTGCTCGACAACTTCTACGTCGACGCGGAGGTGTCGCAGGACGGCCACCCGTGGTCGACCCAGGCGACCGCAACCGACTACGTCGACAAGATCTGGCCGTTCGACTACGCCTGGGCGTACTACCGAAGCTACGACAGCGAGTTCGTGCCGCTGGCCCAGCAGTTCGCGTCGGAGCCGCTCGCCGACGACCCGACGGTGCCGAGGACGGCGGCGGCCGCGACGGTTGGGTACCTGTGGGACGACGCCTACGTGCACGGCGTCAGCTTCCGCGACTACGGCGAGGGCACGCCGTGGAACGACCCGCACAACTGCCACAGCGGGACCGTGTCCTCCGACCTCACCCACCTTCAGGCCCGGTTCGGCGAGCACGTCGACCCGCGTTTCCCGGGCTGGAACCTCGACTGCTCCGACCACGCGGTGCGCGAGCCCGAGTGGGAGCGGGAGTTCCGCGGCTATGAGAAGAGCGGAAAGCTCCCCGGCCTCGAGGTGGTGTACCTGCCCAACGACCACACCCAGGGGACGACGCCCGGCACGGCGACGCCGGCGTCATACGAGGCCGACAACGACGTGGCCGTCGGCAAGCTCGTCGATGCCGTCTCGCACAGCCGCTACTGGCGCAGCACCGCGATCTTCGTGGTCGAGGACGACGCGCAGGACGGCCCCGACCACGTCGACGCGCACCGCTCCACCGCGCTCGTCATCAGCCCGTTCACGCAGCACGCCGGCGTCGACTCGACGCACTACGACACCGCCGGGATGCTCGGGACCATCGAGGACATCCTCGGCCTCGACCCGATGAGCATCTTCGACCAGCGCGGGGCGCGGATGTGGCCGTCGTTCGCTCGCTGGCCGAACATGCGCCCGTTCGATGTGCTGCCGACCCATGTGATCCCGTACGGCGATCCCGGCTATCCGCGAAACGGCAAGAACGCGCCGCTGGCCCAGGAGTCGGCGGTGCAGGACTACTCGATCCCGGACGGGCCCGACGAGCAGGTGCTCAACGAGGCGATCTGGAGGTCGATCCGCGGCGACCACGCGCATATGCCCGGGCCATCGCCCGGCGCGGGCGGTGACGAGGACTAGCCGCTCAGGGCTTCGCCGAGGCGGGCGTCCAGGGCGTTCGCGTGGTAGAGGGCGACAGCCTCGGGCGTCTCGAGCTTCCGGCCCTCGAGTGGGCCGTGGTGGCCGGCGACGGCGTTCAGGAGCGGCAGCAGCACGTCGTCGCCGAGGCCGCCTTCTCGAGCGGCGGCGTCGATCAGGCGCACGCCGGCGATGACGTGGCCGATCATGCGCCCCTCGTCGGTGACGGCGATCGTCACGCCGGGGCGGAACGTCTCGGTGCGGCCGACGTCGTGCAGGAGCGCGGCCGCGAGCAGGATGTCGGAGTTGAGGCGCGGGTGGAGCTGGGCCGCCTCTCGGCACAGCGTCGCGACGGCCACGGTGTGCTCGAGGAGGCCGCCGGCGTAGTCGTGGTGGGTCTCCGACGCGGGCGCCGTCCGCAGCCGCTCGCGCAGCCGCGGGTCGTCGAGCACGCGGCTCACAAGCCGCCGCAGGCCGTCGTGGTGGATCTCGGCCGTGAGGAACTCGAGGAATCCCTCGAGTGTGTCGGCGTCGCGCCGCGAGCCCGGGACGAGCTCGAGCGGGTCGCCGCCCTCGATTCGCTCGAGGTCGCGCACCGAGATCTGGAGCCGGCCTCCGTACGCCTCGACCTTGCCGAGCACGCGGACCGTGTCGCCCTGGTCGAACCGCGCCCCGAGCAGGTTCACGTCGTTCCAGACGACGCCCGGAACGCGGCCCGTCCGGTCGGCCAGCTCGACCGACAGGAAGGGGTCGCCGTTCCGCGTCGTGCGCCGGATCTTGCGCTGGACGGCGAACGTCGCGTCGACCACCGCCCCCTCGGACAAGTCGGCCACGTAGGTGCTCCCGGCCATCCGGAACGAGTCTATTAGACTGGCGCCGATGGCATCCACTCCGGCCACGCGCACGGCGCTCGAGCCGCTGCGGGCACTGCGCTACAACCCGGAGTTCGTCGAGCTCGGCGAGGTCGTCGCGCCGCCGTACGACGTGATCTCGCCGGCCGATCGCGACGCGTACCTCAAGCGGAGCTCGCACTCGATCGTGCGGCTGCTCCTGCCGGAGGCGCCGAGCCAGGCCGCGCGGCTCCTCCAGGAATGGCGTCGCGAAGGCGCCTTCCTGCGCGACACGCAGCCCTCGATCTGGTGGCACACCCAGACCTATGTCGCCCCGGACGGCGAGGAGGGAGAGCGGTCGGGCTTCCTCTCGGCGATCCGCCTGGCCCCATACGACGAGGGCCGGATCCGGCGCCACGAGCGCACGCACTCGGCCACCCGCGAGGGCCGGCTCGAGCTGATGCGGGCGGTGCGCACCAGCCTGTCGCCGGTGTTCGGCCTCTACGACGATCCCGACGGCGCGCCGCGCGCCGCGCTCGCCCCTCACGTCTCCGGCCCGCCGGCCATGGAGACGACCGACTCCGACGCGACCGTCCACCGCTTCTGGCAGGTGACCGACTCGGCGGCGATCGCGGCCGTCCAGGAGGCGATGGCCGAGCGGACCATCGTGATCGCGGACGGCCACCATCGCTACGAGACGGCGCTCACCTACCGCGACGAGCTGCGAGCGCGGGAGGGCGATTCGCCGCTCGACCTGCCGTGCGACTTCGTGCTCATGCACCTCGTGAACATGCAGGGCGAGGGGCTGGTCGTCTATCCCACGCACCGGGTCGTCCCGGGGAAGCGCGACGTCACGCCCGACCTCCTGTCGGCGTTCGCAGTCAAGGAGGTCGAGGGCACGCCGCTCCAGGTCGAGGCCGAGCTCAACGCGGTCCCCGCCGACACGATCGCCTTCGCCGTCTGGCACGGCGCCGAGCGGCCCGCGCTCATCTGCACGCTGCGCGACCGGGCGGCGATCAGCATGGCGATGCCCGGGGTGCCCGCGGCCGTGCGGAAGGTCGACGCCGCGGTGCTCGAGGCGGCCATCCTCCAGCCCATGCTCGGCCTGCTCGACGCCGAACAGTTCGCCGCGAGCGACGCCGTCCAGTACGTGCGCGAGATCAGGGCGGCGACCGCTCCGGTCGAGCGCGGCGAATCGGCCGCGGCGTTTCTCCTTCGCGCGCCGACGGTCGAGCAGGTTCGTGCGGTCGCCGATGCCGGCGCCGTCATGCCCCAGAAGTCGACGTACTTCTTCCCGAAGCTGTGGAGCGGGTTCCTGCTGAACCCGCTGGAGGACTAGTGGGGGGGCGCTAGATCGACCAGCGCTGGCTCGGCTTCTGCCGGCAGGTCTCCGACGATGTCGGCGCGGCACTCGCCGCGCTCCCCACCCGCGACCAGCGCGAGCCGGTCGTGGGCCGGGGAGAGGGCGGCGACGATACGACCGTGATCGATCGCGATGCCGAGGCCGTCGTCGTCGCGAGGCTTGAGGAGCTGCACGCCGGAGGCGTCGACTTCCGCCTGGTCTCCGAGGAGCTCGGCGAGCGGCGGTTCGGAGGCGACAGCCCCTGGGTGGTCGTCGTCGACCCGATCGACGGGTCGCTCAACGCGAAGCGCTGCCTGCCGTTCTGGTGCATCTCGCTCGCGTTCGCCGACGGTCCGACGCTCGACGATGTCCGCTTCGGCTACATCCGCGACTTCGGCACGGGCGAGGAGTGGGTGGCCCAGCGCGGCCTCGGCGCAACGGTCGACGGCCGGCCCCTCGGCGGCACCCGTCCGAAGGAGCGCCTGGGCGTCGTCGATCTCGAGGCAACGAACGCCGGGCTGGTGGCCGCCGCCGCGGCCCGGCTCGACGGGCACGTCGGCCGGATCCGGCTGCTCGGGGCGCTGGCGCTCGCCCTGTGCCAGCTCGCGGACGGACGCGTCGACGGGGTCGCGACGCTGAAGCCGAGCCGGTCGGTCGACCTGGCCGCGGCTGCGCTCATCGTGCGCGAGGCGGGCGCGACGCTTCTCACGTGGGACAGCGAGACGCTCGATCTGGGGCTCGGCGGCCGCACGCGGGCGGTCGCCGCCCGCGACGAGACGTGGTGCCGCACGCTCGGCGACCTCGTGTACGGCTGACGGCAGCCGCCCGCGTTCGGCCTAGACTGCGACCATGATCGCCGAGCAGTCGATCCGCGAGGCTCTCCGCGCCGTCATCGATCCCGAGATCCGCCGCAGCGTCGTCGAGCTCGAGATGGTGCGAGGTGTCGACGTCCGCGGTGACCACGTCGACGTCACCATCGCGCTCACCGTCGCCGGCTGCCCGATGAAGTCCGACCTCGAAGGGCAGGTCCGCCACCATGTGGGGGCTGTCGACGGCGTGGCCTCGGTCGGCGTGAGCTTCGACGTGATGAGCGCGCAGGAGAAGACGGCCCTTCGGCAGCGCCTTCAGCCGGGCGGGAACGGCGGCGACAAGAAGGAGATCTCGCTGAGCGCGCGCACCCGCGTGATCGCGCTGGCGTCGGGCAAGGGCGGCGTCGGGAAGTCGACCCTCTCGGTGAACCTCGCGGCCGCGCTGGCGGCCGGCGGCGCGGAGGTCGGTGTAGTCGATGCCGACATCTACGGCTATTCCATCCCCCGCATGCTCGGCGTGAGCCGGCGGCCCGTGGTCGTCGAGAAGATGATCATCCCTCCGGTCGCTCACAACCTGCGCGTCATGTCGATCGGCTTCTTCCTCGACTCCGAACAGGCGGTCGTCTGGCGGGGGCCGATGCTCCACCGCGCGCTCGAGCAGTTCCTCACCGATGTCCACTGGGGCGAGCTCGACTACCTCGTGGTCGACATGCCGCCGGGCACGGGAGACGTCGCGATCTCGCTCGGACAGCTCCTGCCGGAGCCCGACCTGCTGGTGGTCACGACGCCGCAGCCGGCCGCCCAGCGTGTCGCCGCCCGCACGGCCGACGTCGCGGAGAAGACCGGCATGCGCGTCGCGGGCGTCGTCGAGAACATGAGCTTCGCCCGTTGTCCCTGCTGCGGTGAGGTGTCGCACCCGTTCGGCAGCGGCGGCGGCCAGGCGCTGGCCGAGGAGCTCGGAGTGCCGCTGCTCGCCGAGATCCCGCTGGACGAGCCGCTGCGCGTCTCGGCGGACGGCGGAACGCCGCTCGTCGTCTCGGCGCCCGACTCCGACTCGGCGCAGGCCGTCGTCGCGCTCGCCGAGAGCCTGCCGGGCGCGCTCCGCCCCCGGTCAGGGGCGGAGCGCATCTCCCGGCGCCTCGGAGTGCTCTCCTAGCAGAGCCCTGCGGGGTGCGACGTGCCGCAGTCGTTGCCGGGGAAGGTGTTCCCCGACCCGGTGCCGTCGTACTTCAGGTCCTTGGTCAGGTTGCCGTGGACGAAGTTGTTCGTCACGACGTTTGACGTGGGGTCAGCACCGGCGATGATCCCGGCCGAGTGCAGGACGATGCCGCCGGTCACGAAGCTCGGGCCGGTCGGGAGGTTCTTCGTCACGCGGTTCCCCCACACGTTGGCGTGCGTCGTTCCGAACAGGAAGATCCCGATGCCCGATAGGGCGGGGCCTTCACCGGGCGGGCATGCCTTCTGGTTGTGGAAGATCCGGTTCTGGCTGATCTCGACATTGCCGTCCGGGCCAGGCGACCCGGTGTCCATGGCCATGATCCCGACGCAGTTGCCCTTCGCGAAGTTGTGCGCGTAGAGCCCCTGCTGCGAGTCGCGGAAGAAGAACCCGAACAGGTTCCCCGTGGCGGTGTTGTGGGTGACGACCGCCTCGGCATCGGGCGAGTCGCCGATGTAGAACCCGGCCTCCTCGCTGCCGCTCGCGACGTTGTGCGTGTAGGTGATGTGGTTGTTCACGAACGCCGCGATGCCGTAGCCGGCGTTCCCGATCGCGCGGTTTCCCGACACGACGGTGTTCGAGTCGTTGAAGAACAGGATCCCGGTGTCGGAGAAGCCGACGACGCGGAAGCCGTGGATCGTCGTGCCGTCGATCGGCGTGGACGGATCGCCCGTGGCAGGGTCGAACTGGCCGATGACGCAGATTCCGCTCACGCGGACGGCGCTCCCGTCCGAGCTCGTGCAGGGGCTGGCGATCGGGTTCTTGCGCGGCCTCAGGATGGTGCCGTGAGTCCCACCGCCCGCTCCCCAGAGCGTCAGGTTCGTCGTCGTGATCGTGAGGTTCTGGTGGTAGACACCGGCGGCGACCCTGACCGTGTCGCCGGGGTGGGAGGCGTTGATCGCCGCCTGGATCGATTGACCCGGATGGACGTGGCGCACGGTCGCGAGCGCCGGTGACGCCAGAGCCAGGACACCGACCGCCGCAGCGGCCACTGCCGAGACGCGAAGTACCCTTCGCATGGTCCCCCTCTCGTCGGTTGCGAGCCGGACGCTAGGTGGTCACGTACAACCCGTCAAGTCGCTTCGCGGAGTGCGCGCAGAAGCACGGGATCGATGCGGTTCTCGCGGAGGCGTTCTTCCAGGTTCTCCCGGCCCGCCCAGGCCCGCATGGCTTCCTCCGTCGAGCCGTCGAATCCGAGCTTGGCGAGCCGCTCGGTCACCTCGGCGCGGACCTCCTCGAGCGGGATCATGCGATCCTCGGGCGTCTGGCCGAAGAGCAGGTCGTGGATGGCGTAGAGCCGTTGCAGCTCGCCCACCGGCTCGGAGTGGTCGTCCACGCGCAGGTCGATCAGGATGTCGTTGTTGCCGCCGTATCCCCCATCGGTGCGGCGGACGACGACGCACGCCGACTGCCGGCCGCGGCGGTCGCCGCCCGCCGTGTCGGCCGCGTCGAGCGCCGCCAGAAGCCGCTCGACCAGCGGCCCCTCGGTGACAAGGAATGTGTCCACCAGCGCGTCGACCACCTGGGGCCCGGCGAGGATGTTGCCCTGCGCGGCGTGGCACGGGCCGGTCCGGCCGCCCGCCCATTCGAAGCATCCGCTTCCGGTGAATGTCGCGGATCCGCCGGCGGCGTCGACGATACCCACCTGTCGCTGGTCGCGGCCGGGGTCGTCGGCGACGAGGCGGTCGAGCGTCGTCTGAGCGTCGGCGCCCCCGCCGAGAAGCGCCAGGCCGTTGGGGCCGTAGCTCACGTTCGCGTAGCTCTGGGTCGCGATCGCGCCGACGTCGCCACGCGCCCACGGGACGACGGCCCCGACCGCCAGGAACTTCGAGGCGACCGAGACGCCCCACTCACCCGCGTCGAGGTCGCATGCGACGAGCGAGAAGGTCATTCGATGGTGCCGCCCGGCTCGGTGTCGAGGACGACGACGTCGCCGAGCCCTCGCTTGGCCAGCTCCGCGCGCAGCCCGTCCGGCGTTCCGGTGAAGAGCGGGAACGTGCCGTAGTGGGTCGCGACGACCTGTTTCACGCCGAGCAGCTCGGTTGCCTTGGCGGCCTCGAGTGGCCCCATCGTGTAGAAGTCGCCGATCGGGAGCACCGCCGCGTCGGGTGCGTAGAGCTCGCCGATCAGGGCCATGTCGCCGAACACGCACGTATCTCCGGCGATGTAGATCTTGAAGCCGTTTTCGAGTGTGACAACGAAGCCCGCCGGCTCACCCATGTAGACGATCGTGCCGTCTTCCTCGCCGAAGCTCGACGAGTGGTGCGCGTCCGTCATCGTCATGCGCAGGCCCTCGGCCTCGGTCGATCCGCCCTTGTTCATGCCGACGCCGTTCTCGAGGCCCTTCATCTCGAAGTAGTCGATCATCTCGAGCATTCCGACGACCGCCTTCGGCTTCTTCTCCGCT
The DNA here is from genome assembly GCA_050698235.1 of Gaiellales bacterium. Lineage (GTDB taxonomy): Bacteria > Actinomycetota > Thermoleophilia > Gaiellales > JAICJC01 > JAICJC01. The sequence continues at coordinate 7,319 of JBOHBE010000287.1, read as the reverse complement.
CCGAGCCGGAGCACGTCGGCCGTGTGGTCGGAGTGGCCGTGCGTCAGGAGCATCACGTCCACCGCGCCGGGGTCGGCGGTCGGGGTCTTCGGGTTCCCGGTGAACCACGGGTCGATGAGGACGCGTTTTCCGCCGGGCGTCTCGAGCAACCAGGTTGCGTGGCCGAACCAGGTCAGCCGCGCGCCGTTCAGGGACATGCGATCACCCTCCTTCGTCGACGGCGAGCACACTAGCCGGTGGAAGGAGCCCCGGCGGCGGCGGCGAACGACGGGACGTGGCCCCCGTCACGCCGAACTGGATCGCGCTCGCAGGAGTGCTCACCGCCGTGGTCGCCGGCGCGCTCTCGCCGGTGGCGGCGCTCTACCTGACCACGCTCTCCGTCGCGGCGCTCATGGGCGCAGCGTTCCTCGCATATCTCGTCGCGGTCGACGATCCGCGCCCCGTTCGCCTGTACGAAGCGGCGGTCTGCGCGGTTGCCGGCGCGCTCCTGCTCGGCGACGTCGCGATGCGCGTCCCGGGCGTGGCCTCGGCGAGCGCCCCGGCCGGTGCGGCCAAGCTCGCACTCATCGCGCTCGCGCTCGTGGTGGCGACCCTTGTCGCGCCGATGGTGCCGTGGCCGAGCATCCAGCGGCGCGCGCACCGAGGGGTGCGCGAGCTCCTCCAGCGCTAGGCCCGCTCCTGTAGCGAGACCGTGTTGTCCGCGGAACCACGCGATCAGGCTGCCGCCGGGCGCGGTCCACACGCCCTCCTCGTCCTGCACGACGCCCGGGTAGCGCTCGAACCCGACGCCTCTCGCCCGGAGCGCCGTCATCGCCGCGGCGACGTCGGAGACGATCCACCCGAGGACGGTGTATGCGGACCCGGACGGCTCGGCGACGCGCGTGACGCGAAGCGGGGTGCCGCCCGCGTCGTAGAGGTTCGCGAACTCGGTGCGCTCGACCAGCTCGAGGCCGAGCACGCCGCCGTAGAACTCGTGCGAGCGATCGAGGTCGGCGGCGCCGACAAACGCCACGGGTGTTGCTCCTGCGAGCGGCATCGACCGGATTCTGGCGGATTCTGCGGGTCCGTAATATGCTCGTTGCATACGCGATTCGGGGTCAGCTGTGCAGGTGTGCGCGAGTTGCGGGCAGAGCATGTCCGGCAGGTACCGGTTCTGCCCTTGGTGCGCCGCGCCGTTGCGCTCGAAGCTCGTCGAGTTCTTCCATCCGCATCCGGCCTTCGAGGGCGAGGGTGGCCGCGCGCTTCGGGTTTCGCGATACCTGGGCGGGGACGTCGAGGAGCGCCACGTGCGCCTGAGCATCTGGGACGACGAGAGCACGGCCGAGTCGGTCATCCCCCTTGAGGATGCCGAGGCCGAGCGCCTGGCCCGGTTCCTGCTCGAGCCCGCCGGACGCGGCCGCCCCCGGTCGGTGTGGGGCCGGCTCAGCGGCCTTCTGCGCTAGGCAGCGAGCCGCGTGCCCGCGGCGGCGACGGGGACGCCGCCGTGCTTGCTGACGAGCTCCTCGACGAGCTGGGTCGTGCGGGCGCCGGCCGCCGTCGCATACGAGCTCGCATAGAGCTTGCGGTAGCGATGCACGAGGTCGGGCCGGTACTCGGCAAGCCACGGCATGAAGACCTCGCGAACGCCCGGCCGCAGGTGCAGGAAGATCGGCGTGATCGAGACGGCGCCGGCGGCGAGGACGGCCTCGACGACCGCCTCGAGACGGTCCTCGTCGTCGGAGATGCCCGGCAGGATCGGTGCGACGAGGACGCCGCACGGGATGCCGGCCTCGTTCAGGCGCCGGACGGCCTCGATGCGCTGGCGCGGCGGCGGCGTGCCCGGCTCGCTCGCCCGCCACACGTCGTCGTCGACCGTGCCGATCGAGAAGTTGCAGCGGACGCGGGTGCGCTGGGCCGCGGCGGCGAGCACGTCGAGGTCGCGGATGATCATCGGCGACTTCGTGAGGATCGAGAACTCGTTTCGCGCCTCGCCGAGCGCCTCGATGATCCCGCGGTCAGCTTGTAGCGGCCCTCGGCGGGCTGGTAGGGATCGGTGTTCGTGCCCATCGCGATGTGGTCGCCGCCCCAGCGTGGCTCGCGCAGCTCGCGCCGGAGCTTCTCGACGGCGTTCACCTTGACGACGATCCTGCGCTCGAAGTCGTCGGCCGCGTTCATCCCCAGGAACTCGTGCGTCGGCCGCGCGAAGCAGTACGTGCAGGCGTGGGCGCAGCCGCGGTAGGCGTTGATGGTGAACCGAAACGGCATCCGCGACGCCTCGGGCACGCGGTTCACGATCCGCTTCGCGCGCACGTGGAGGTACTCGACGTCGTGCAGGCTGCGGCCGTCACCCCAGCCGTCGGGCTCGGGAAAGAGGGTCGGCTGTTCGATGCCCATGCCCGAAGTCTATCGAACATACGTTCGGTCGGCCAATCATCTAGCTTTGCGGGATGCTCTTCCCCAAGCGGCTCTGGCCGGGCATCGCCGACGGCTCCGTGACGCTGGCGTTCCGGCGCTGGGAGCGGCCGCGGGCGCGCGCGGGGGCGAGGCACCGCACGCCCGCCGGCGTCGTCGAGATCGAATCGATCAAGCCGGTCGACCCCGCCAGGATCACCGATGCCGCCGCCCGCCGAGCGGGCGCCGCGAACGCGGACGAGATCCGCACGATCCTCGCCCGCCGTGCGGGCACCCACTACCGGATCGCCTTCCACTTCGTCGGCGCCGATCCGCGGATCGAGCTCCGCGCCGCCGGCAGCATGCCCGACTCGGCCTGGGCGGACCTCGCGGCCGAGCTCGACCGGATCGACCGCGCGACCAAGCGCGGCCCGTGGACCGTCGCGACGCTCCAGCTGATCGGTGACCGGCCGGAGGTGGCGGCCGCCGACCTGGCCGCGGCGGTCGGCCGCGAGCGCCTGCCGTTCAAGGCCGACGTGCGAAAGCTGAAGGAGCTGGGCCTGACCGAGAGCCTGCGGCCCGGCTACCGCCTCTCTCCGCGCGGGGCCGGGCTGCTCGACTTCCTCAGCCGAAGAGCGACGCGCTCGCCGTCCGGGCGAGGTCGATCAGCGGCGAGGGGATGATCCCGAGCGCGACGACGACCAGCGCGGCCGCGAGCGACACGCCGGCGGTCAGCTCGAAGCCGGCCGACGGGCGCGCGGCCGGCACCGCTGCGTCGCGGTCGAAGAGCGCAAACGGCACGCGCAGGTAGTAGACGAGACCGACCGCGGTCGCGATCGCTCCGGCGATGGCGAGGTACGTCTGGCCGTTCGCGACCGCCGCGCTCCAGATGTAGAGCTTGCCCAGGAACCCGCCGGTCGGCGGGAACCCGGCCAGCGACAGCATGAAGACCACCATCGCGATCGACAGCAGCGGGCGGCGGTAGCCCCAGCCGGCGAAGTCGGCGACCTCGACCGGGCGGCCCAGCTCGCGCTCGCGGATGGCGACGATCGCGAACGCGCCCACGTTCATCGCGGCGTAGATCGTGAGGTAGTAGAGGAGCGCCCGTCCGCCGACGGCGCTGTTCGCCGCGACGGCGGTCAGGAGGAAGCCGGAGTGGGCGACGGTCGAGTAGGCCAGCATCCGCTTCACGTTGGTCTGCCTGAGCGCGCCGAGGTTTCCGGCGATGAAGCAGGCGAACACGAGCCCCGCGACGGCGATCTCCCACACGTCGGACTGGCGCGGGAACGCGGTCACGAGCACGCGCAGCGCGATGACGAGCGCGACCACCTTGGTCGCCGCCGACATGAACGCGGTGACCGGCGTGGGCGCGCCCTCGTAGGCGTCGGGCGTCCACATGTGGAACGGCGCCGCGTTCGCCTTGAATCCCAGTCCGACGAGCACCAGCGCGAGGCCGGCGAGGAGCAGCACGCCGTGCGCGTCGCCGGTCGAGAGCGCCGTGCGGATACGGTCGAACTCCAGCTGGCCCGTGGCGCCGTACACGAGCGCCGCCCCGTAGAGCAGGAACGCGGCGCCGATCGAGCCGATGATCAGATACTTGAGGCCGCCCTCCAGCGAGAGCAGGTCGTCCGTCTCGATGGCGACGAGCACGTAGAGGCAGATCGAGAAGAGCTCGAGCGCCACGAACGTCGTCACGAAGCTGTTCGCCACCGCGAGCAGCGACATCCCCGCGCACGCCGAGAGCAGGAGCGCGTGGTACTCGACGCCGCGCTCGCGCAGGTCGCGCATGCCGAACGCGACGCACACGGCGAGGAGCCCCGACACGAAGATCAGCATCCGGGCGCCCTGGCCGAAGGCGTCGATCCGCACGGTGTGGTCGAAGGCGAACCGTGCCGTGTCCTCGAACTGGGTGGCCGAGACGGCCGCGGCCGCCGTGAGCGCGATGGCCGCAGCCGCGGCCGAGAGCCGCCGGGCGAGCTCTCCCGACAGGAACACGCCGACGGTCAGCGTCACGCATGCCGTGACGAGCAGGATGATCTCGGGCGCGATCGCCGAGAACGAGATCGGGATCTGGATCATGAGATCCGGTCCATGACGCCGAACGGGTACGCGGTGAGCACGAGCAGTATCAGGATGAGCGGGAGCGCGATCGCGAGCTCACCCGGCCGCAGGTCGGGCATCCCCTCCGGCACCCGGTCGCCGTCGTCCAGGTGGGCGATGGCCGAGTACCAGCGCAGCATGTACATCGCCGCCAGCACGATCCCGAGCGCGGCGGCCGCGCCGAGGAGCGCCTCCTGCTGGTAGGCGCCGATCAGGATGTAGAGCTCCGAGACGAACACGCTCGAGCCGGGCACGGCCAGGGCCCACAGCGCCGCGATGAGGAACACGGTCGATGCGATCGGGCGCGAGTTGGCGAGCCCGCCGAGCGAGGCGAACAGGTCGGTGCCCGTCCGCGCCTCGATGATGCCGATCAGGAGGAAGGCGGCGAGCGAGACCACGCCGTGGTTTACCATCTGGAAGATCGCGCCCGTCGTGCCGTTGGCGTTGAACGCGAAGATCCCGATGATGATCAGGTTCATCTGCGCGAGGCTCGAGTAGGCCACGACGCCGCGCGCGTCGGGCTGGCGGAACGCGACGAGCGAGCCGTACAGCAGGCCGACCAGCGCGAGCCCGAGGAGCAGCCACCGCCAGTCGTGCGCGGTCTGCGGGAAGAGAGGCACGGCGAAGCGCAGAAGCCCGTAGGCGCCGGCCTTCGAGACGACGCCCGACAGGAGCGCCGCCACCTCGGGCGACGACTCGCGGTAGGCGGACGGCAGCCAGCCGTGCAGCGGGAAGAGCGGCGCCTTGATGCAAAACGCCGCTGCGAACGCCAGGAAGAGCCAGACCGACTCGTGCGGTTGGGCGATCAGCGCGGGCAGCTCGAACGTCCCCGCGATCACGCCAAGCGATGCGATCGCGACCAGCATGAGCAGCGACCCGACGAGTGTGTAGACGACGAACTGGATCGTCGCGGCGCGCCGCCCCGGCCCGCCCCACACGCCCATGAGCACGTACAGCGGGATCATCATGATCTCCCAGCCGACGTAGAACAGCACGAGGTCCTGCGCGGTGAAGAGCAGGACGAGCGCGAACTCGAGCACGAGGAGCAGCGCGAAGTAGGCGCGCGGGCGTTCGCGCCCCAACCGGATCGCGGCGCCCGCGGCGGCGGCAATCCCCAGGGCCGCGAGCAGCACCATGAAGAGCGAGAGGCCGTCCATCGACACGTGGTAGCGGACGGCCGTGTTCAGGCCGAAGTCCGAGATCCACTCGCGGTTCGCGACGTACTGCTGGCCGCCGCCCGCGTTGAACCCGATGAGGGCCGCCGCTCCCAGACCGCACTCGGCCAGCGTGACGAGGAGCGCCAGACTCTCGGTCGCCCTGCGCGGCAGCGGCAGAAGCGCCACGAGGAGCGCGCCGGCCAGGGGGAGGAAGATCAGGGCGCTCGTCACAGCGACGCCTTCCCCAGGAAGTACGCGGCGAGCACCGCCGCGCCCGCCACGAACGCCGTGGCGTACATCCGCACGATGCCGTTCTGGGCCGCCGTTGCCGCCCGGCTGAACGCGCGCACGATGTAGGCGATGAGGCTGACCGAGCCCCAGATGACCCAGCGCTCGAAGCCGCGGTAGAGCGCGGTCGCGGTGATCGACGCCGGCAGGTAGGCGATCCGCCTGTAGAGGGCATCCCAGTAGAAGAGGTTCTCGGCGACGACCGCACCACCGGCGAGCGGGCGCTTGATCGCAGCCAGCCGCTCGGCGCGGGCATAGACCCACCACACCAGGGCCGCGCCGCCCAGCCCGGCGGTCCACGCAAGCGCGGTCGTGAGCACGTCGTCGCCCACGGTGGCGTCGATCGTCGGCGCCACGAACTGAAGCCAGTCCGCGAGCCAATCGTGGGCCCCGAAGCCGATCGCGAGGAAGCCCGACAGGATCGTGCCGGCTGCGAGCGCCGCCACCGTCCAGAACATCGTCGCCGGCGCCTCGCCGTGCGACGTGTCATGGAGGTGGACGTCGGCGTACGTCGACTTCGGGCCATAGAACGTGAGCCGCATGAGGCGCGCCGCGTAGACGCCCGTGAAGAACACCCCGATCAGGCCGCCCACCCAGACGATCATCGCGAGCGTTCCGCCCTTGTCGTAGTCGGCCGCCAGGATGCCGTCCTTCGAGGTGGGCCAGAACCCGATGAGCGCGATCGTCCCGATCCACATGAGGCCCGTCGTGCGCGGGAGGGCACTGTGGAGCCCGCCCATCCGGCGCACGTCCTGCTCGCCGCTCAGGGCGTGGATGACGATGCCGGCCCCGAGGAAGAGCAGGGCCTTGAAGAAGGCGTGCGTCAGCAGGTGGTCCATGCCCGACGAGTACGCGCCGACTCCGACGGCGGCGAACATGTAGCCGATCTGGCTCATGGTCGAGTAGGCGATGATGCGTTTGATGTCGGTCTGGACGACGGCGATCGCTCCGGCCATGAGCAGCGTGGCGACGCCGATCAGCGCCACGAGGTCGTGGATGTCGGGCGCGTTCTCGAACAGCACGTGGGTGCGCGCGACCAGGTAGACGCCGGCCGTGACCATCGTCGCCGCGTGGATCAGCGCCGAGACCGGCGTCGGGCCCTCCATCGCGTCGGGGAGCCAGGTGTGGAGCGGGATCTGGGCCGACTTCGCGACGGCGCCGACGAGCAGCAGGAACGCGATCCAGTTGGCGGTCTCCGACCCCTGCGGCCAGCGGGCACCGGCCTGGTCGAACACGCCCTGGAAGTCGACGGTACCGAGGTCGCGGACGAGGATGAAGACCACGATCGCGAGGCCCACGTCGCCGATCGCGTTCATGACGAACGCCTTCTTCGCGGCGGCTACCGGAGCCGGTCGCTCGTGCCAGAAACCCACCAACAGGTACGACGACAGTCCGACCAGGCCC
>JBOHBE010000286.1:0-18868 GCA_050698235.1 Gaiellales bacterium | reverse complement strand
CGCCATCGGGGCGCCGGCCGCCGGACGGGCGCGGGCTACACCGCCGCGCGGATGAGCGGCTCGGCCGGCCGCTCCTTGCGCGGATCGACGAACGGGATCTCGGCCGTCGTCCCCGCCATGTCGCCGTGCTCGGACTCGACCATGAGCCGGGTTCCCGGAGATGCGAGGCCGGTCGGCACCCACACGTAGCCGATGTTGCGCTCGAGGCCGGGCGACCACACGGCGTCGGTGACGCGCCCGACCAGGCTCCCGTCGTGGTGGGCCGGCCAGGTCACCGTGATCCCGGTGAGCGGCTCTCGTGACTCGAACTCGATGCCGACCAGCTTGCGGTCGACGCCCTCGGTGCGGATCCGCTCGAGCGCCTCCTTGCCGACGTAGTCCTGTGGCTGCGCCTCGACGAGCCGCTCGAGGCCGGTGAGGTGAAACGGCGTGTCGGCAAGCGTGAAGTCGGAGCCGCAGTTGAAGATGCCGGCCTCGACACGGCGCGCCTCGTTCGGTGCGATCGGCCGGATCGCGAACTCCTCGCCGGCCCCCATGATCGCGTCCCAGACGTCGTCGCCGCGCGAGCCGTCGAGCAGGTTCACCTCGAACCCGGGCACGGCCGACCAGCCGGTGCGGGTGATCACGACTGGCACGCCGGCGATCTCGAAGTGGTCGCACCAGTAGTACTTGAGGTCGAAGATGCTCTCGCCGACGAGCTTCGCCAGCGTCCGCCCCGAGAGCGGCCCCTGCACCTGGCACGGGTGGACGTCGGGGTAGGAGACCTCGGCGTCGAGGTCGAGCTGCGACAGGACGCCGAGCGCATAGAGGCCGGCGTCGGAGTCAGCCAGCTGCATCCACCACACGTTCTCCTCCGGATGGACCAGCACGGGGTCGTTCACGATCCCGCCCGAGGGCGCCGTCACGAGCATGTACTTGCACTGCTTGACGGCGCAGCGGGTGAGGTCGCGGCACGTGATCGAGTCGACCAGCCGGTCGGCGTCGGGGCCGCTGATCTGGACGGTGCGCTCGACCCCGACGTCCCACAGGGTCACGCCGTCCTGAAGCGCCTGGTACTCGACCGCGGGATCGTCGTACTCGGCCGGCAGGTACATCTTGTTGTAGATGTCGTAGGCCTTGCACCCGGCGCGCTGGGTGCCGTCGAAGAACGGCGAGCGCCGGTACCAGGGGCCGAAGTAGAGGGTCGTCGTGGTCGGGTAGGTCTTCATGCAGCCCTCCGATGGCTTGTCATCGCGTCGAGCGCGAGCGCCGCACCGCGGAACCCGGACTCGATCGCGCCGTCGATGAACCCCGACCACCCGTTGGCGATGTCGGAGCCTGCGAACGCGATCCGGCCGTCCGGCCGGCGCGCGTCCGTGTGATGGTTCGTGTACCAGCCCGGGCGGTGGATGGCCCAGGTGCCGCGCGAGAACTCCTGGCCGAGCCAGTCGTTGGCGGTCGCGTCGACCACCCCGTACCCGGGGATGATGTCGTCGAGCTGGCGCTGGACCGACTTGAGATCGGCGGCGTCGAACGCCCGTCCGTCGGTCCCGAAGCCGATCATCACCTGCTCGCCGTCGCCGAGCATGTACTCCGTCGCGAGGTAGCCGAACGGGTGCGCCGGCCGGATCGAGTTCTGCTGCACCGCAGGCCCGCTCGCGCGGATGAAGACCTTGATGCCGGTCGACGCCTGCCCTGCGGCGATCGCGGCCCGCTTGCCCTCCGAGAGCGGCGGGTCGAACTCGATCGCCGGCAGGGCGTTCAGCGGCAGGGCGACGACCGTCGACCGGGCGGCGATCGTCTCGCCGCCGCGCAGGTGCACCTCGACGCCGGACTCGGACTGCGAGACGGCCGCGACGGGCGACTCGAGCCGCACGTCGAACTCGGCCCCGCCTGCGATCGCCGCGAGGAGCGCGCCCGTGCCCCGCACGAGCGTCACCCGTCCGCCGGTGTACTGGGTGAGCGCCAGGCTGTACCCGGCCAGCGCATGCCAGCGCAGCACGCTGACGGCACCCGACTCGTCGAGCGGGCCGCTCGCGAGCGACTCGAGCTCGGCGACCAGCACGTCGCGCTCCTCCTCCGTCAGCTCGAGCTCGCCGATTCGCTCGGTGATCGACATGCCGTCGAGCCGGGCCAGCCGGTCGATCCGGGCAAGCGGGTCGTGCGGGAGCGGCAGCACGTCCTCGACCCCCTGGACGAACGCGTTCCAGCCCCGCTCGGCGATCGCGTCGCGCTCGGCGATCGTGCCCGTGCGCCGCTCGTCTCCGACGTACCAGGCGGCGATCTCGGTCTCGTCTCCGACCTCCACCTCGAGGCCGGCGCGCACGATCTCGGACCACGTGTGCGGCTGGTGCCAGTGCACCCATCCGCCGCCGAGCTCGATGTCGAGCCCGCTCCACGGCGCAGTCCATGTGCGGCCGCCGAGCCGGTCGCGGGCCTCGACGAGCAGCGTCCGCGCGCCGCGGAGCGCTGTCTCGCGCGCGGCGGTGACTCCGGCGAAGCCGCCTCCCACGACGACCACATCGAGCATGAACGAAGACCTCCTCCAGGGCTGACTGATGAGTCAGTCAGGCAGGAGCGAGTATACCGAACGGCCTAAAACCCGGCCGCGGCCCGCAGGCCTAGTCCGCGCGCTGGACGTCGTCGATGAGGCGGTCGAAGTCGGGGCCGTCGAACTCGCCGACGGCGCGGTCGTACTTGTCCATCCCCCACGTCCAGAAGTCGAAGTCGATGTCAGAGACGCCGTCCTGAATCGACGCCCAGAGCGTCCAGCCGTACTTCGACATGAGCCCCCAGAGGCGGGCGCGCGCGACCTTGTTGGTGAGGTGCTCGCCGTAGTAGTGGCCCACGAGCTCGTCCAGCTGTTCGAGCGAGAGGTTCGACTCGCTCCAGATGTTGCCGAGCTCGAAGCAGGCGTCGTTCATCCCCGAGTACTCGTAGTCGATCAGCCTGAACCCGTCGCCGACGTCGATGAAGTTCTCGGCCAGAAGGTCGTTGTTGCACGGCACCGTTGCCTCGGAGCGCACCGCCATCGCCGCCTCGATCCGGCGCACCTGCGGCTCGAACTCGAGGTAGCGCTCGGGAAGGCGGAACCCCCGGTCCTGCACGAGCCGGAGGTACCGGCGCTGGATGTCGAACATGTTGAAGTCGTCGCGGAACGCCCGCGCGCCGTGCAGACGCCGGCAGGCCTCGGCGACCCAGTCGAGCCGGTCGCCGCGCTGCATGTCCTCGGACGTCTGGGTCGTGCCCTCGATGAACTCGAGGACGAGGAGCGACTTCTCGGGCAGGTAGTCGATGACCGCCGCTCCCACCCCGGCATCGGCGGCGGCGACGGTGTTCAGATACTCGTTCTCGCGATCGATGGCGAGCATCCCGGCATCCTTGGCCGAGACGCGGACCACGTACGAGCCCTCGGGGGTGTCGACCTTGTAGTTGGTGTTGGTGAGGCCGCCCGCGAGCTCAGCCACCGACCGGCGCTCGCGGAGCGCGGGGACGAGATCGAGGAGACCGTCGAGGTCCGACATCGCCGCGCCACTATAGTCACCGGCTTCCGAGTTGAACGAGCGGGCATACATGGAGGGTGACCGAGCCCGAGCCGTCGTTGTCGGAGGCGGCATCACGGGGTGCAGCGTCGCCTATCACCTGGCGAAGGCGGGCTGGACGGACGTCGTCCTGCTCGAGAAGGGCGAGCTGACGAGCGGCTCGACGTGCCACGCCGCCGGCCTCGTCACGCAGTTCAACCCCTCGCCCACCATGATGCGGTTTCGCCGCTACAGCGTCGAGCTCTACGAGGAGCTCGGCGTGTTCGAGCGGCTGGGCAGCCTGAGGATCGCCTCGAGCAAGGAGAGCCTGATGGAGCTCCGCCGGGGGGCCAGCCGGGCGCGCGGGATCGGCCTCGACGTGGACGTCGTCGGGCCGAAGCAGGCGCTCGCGCTCATGCCGCAGGCGAGCGCCGAGTCGCTGCACGGTGCCGTGTGGGTGGGTGACGACGGCTGCGTCGACCCGCACACGGCCACCTACGCCCTGGCCGATGCCGCCCGCTCGCTGGGCGTCGAAATCCGCACGCGCCGGCGCGTGACCGGGATCCGGCTCGGCCCGCACCGCGAGGTGACCGGCGTCGAGACGGCCGAGGGCCTCATCGAGACCGAGGCCGTCGTGAACGCGTGCGGCATGTGGGCGCCGCAGGTCTCGGCGATGGTCGGCGCGTTCACGCCGTCGGTCCCGGTCGACCACCAGCACATCGCCCTCGAGGCCGTCGACGGATACGAGCTCCCGCGCGACATGCCGTGCTTCCGCGACACCGACAACCTCGTCTACGGCCGCTCCGAGGCGGGCGGCGCGTTGTTCGGCGGCTACGAGCCTGATCCGGTCGCACGCTGGGTCGACGGCGTCCCCTGGGACCACGGCGCGCGCGCGCTGCCCCCGGATCACGAGCGCTTCGCCCAGCTTATGGCCGGGGCCGTGCGGCGGTTCCCGTTCCTCGAGGACGCCGGCGTGGTGGCGCTCGTCTGCCACCCCGACGCCATGACGCCCGACGGCAACCCCCTTCTCGGGCCGATGCCCGGCACGCCCGGCTACTGGATGGCGGCCGGCCTCTCGCTGAACGGCTTCGGCGGCGCGGGCGGCATCGGGAAGACGATCGCCGAGTGGATGACAACCGGCGAGACCGAGCTCGACACGAGCGGCCACCGTGCGTGGAGGTTCGGCGCGGCGTACCGGGAGCCGGCCCAGGTCGAGGCCGCGGGGCGCGAGGTCTACAAGTACTACTACCGCCTCCGCTACCCGCTCGACACCGACGAGTGGGGCCGGCCGAACCGGCTCTCGCCGCTGCACGGCAGGCTCCAGGAGGGAGGGGCGGCCTTCGGCGCCAAGAACGGCTGGGAGCGCGCCGACCACTTCGATCCGGGGAAGCCCTGGCGGCGCTCGGGAGCCGACCAGCGCGAGTTCGGCTGGGTGCGGCCGCCATGGTTCAAGAACGTGGCCGCCGAGCACGCCGCGATCCGCGAGCGCGTCGGGCTGATCGACATGACCTCGTTTGGCAAGATCGATGTCCAGGGCCCCGGCGCTCTGCCCCTCCTCGAGCGCGTCGCGTGCAACCGGATCGACCGCGTTCCGGGAAGCGTCACCTACACGCAGTTCCTGAACGGCCGCGGCGGAATCGTCGCCGACGTGACCGTGACGCGGCTCGGCGAGGACCGGTTTCGGGTCGTCACCGGCGCGGGCGTCGTCGACTCGGATCTCGGCTGGCTGCGGGCGAACGTCGACCCCGAGGACGGCCCGGTCGCGCTGCGCGACGCGAGCACCGACCTGGCGGTGATCGGGATGTGGGGCCCGGCGGCCCGCGAGGTGCTCCAGGCCGCGACCGAGGTCGACGTCTCGGGCGAGGCGTTCCCGTTTCGCACGGCGAGCGGCCTCCGCGTGGCCGGAGCCGAGGTGACCGCGCAGCGAATCACGTACGTGGGCGAGCTCGGCTACGAGATCTACGTCGGCCCGGAGTCGGCCGTGCAGGTGTGGGACGCGCTCGTCCGGGCCGGAGCGGGCCACGGGATCGCGCCGGCCGGCTACCGCGCGCTCGACTCGCTGCGGATCGAGAAGGGCTATCGCTACATGGGCACAGATCTCACCGCGGCGGACACGCCGTACGACGCCGGCCTCGCGTTCTGCGTCGCGCTGGACAAGGGCCCGTTCAACGGCCGCGACGCGCTGGCCGCGGCGGGACCGGTGCCCGAGCGGAGGATCCGCACCCTGCTCGTTGGCGGCCGCCGCTACCTCAACCTCTACGGCGGCGAGGCTGTCCACGCGGGCGGGTCGGTCGCCGGCCGCGTGCGGAGCTGCGCGTTCGGCCACACGGTCAGCCGGAACGTCGCGTACGCGTATCTGCCGGCGGAGATCGGCCCGGGTACGACCGGCGTCCAGGTCGAGGTGCTCGGCCAGCTGGTCGACGCCGAGGTCGCCGAGGACGTGCTCTACGACCCGGATCACCTCCGGGTACGCGGTTAGCTAACCGCGGACGTACCACCGGTACGGCACGGTGCGCGTCGTCCCGGCACCGTACGTTGCGACGCGGCACGTGGCGTCGGCCCGGAACCCCGGCGGGACGGGACCTCCGGCGGGCCCGAGGATCCGCGTGACAGCCGAGGGCGCGACGCCGCCCTGCGCAACCTTCCGGAGCGCGTCAAACCGCGGCCCCTGGGCCGACGTCTGGAGGTAGACGTCGGGGAAGCGGATCCGGGGCCGAGAGACGTAGAGCAGCGGCGCACCGGTGCGGGCGAAGACCGTGAGCGCCAGCGGATCGCTCGGCGCGATGCCCGGCGAGCCGACGACGGCCACCGTCCCCGATCCTCCGGGCGTCGCCGTGCAGCGGAGAAGCGGATGGTCGCCCGTCCAGTCGAGCACCTCGACCATGCCCGCCGCGGCCGTCGCCGCCGAGGCGGTCGCAACGACCGCGATCGCCGCCGCGCCAGCGATACGCCACCTCCGCGCGACTGTGCCGACCAGCCACGCAGCCGCGAAGCCCGCCGGGAGCGCGAGGCCGAGCGCCGCTGCCGGGAGGTAGTGGAGCGCGCGCGTGAGCGCCGGAACGGCGCCGAGCCCGGGAATCGCCGCGGCGGCGACCGCCGGGCCGATGAGGGCGATCGTGACGGCCGTGAGCGATCGCCGGTCGGGGCCGCACGACCGCGCGACGAGCACCGATCCGACTACGCCGAGCGCCAGGAGCACCGCGAGCGCGGCGAGGGCCTGGATCGCCGTCGGCTCGATCGGCACGCCGCGGGTGGTGTCCACCAGCCCGCCCAGATCCGCCGTGTGCCACGCGAGCGGGCCGAGCCAGACGGCGGTCACGACGATCAGCACCGGGATCGCGGCGATCGCTGCGCGCGAGCGGTGGACCGCGGCCACGGCGATCGCCACGATCACCGCGACGATGCCCGCAACCGGCGACGCGAGGAAGGCCAGCCCCGCGGCACCTCCGGCCGCCGCCCACCATCGCGGCGACGAGCGGTGCGCGGCGCGAACGGCGGCCCACACGGCGAGCGGCAGCAACGCGATCCCCAGCTCGCGCGGCATGGCCGGAGGGATATTTCCGAGCGCCGGGGTCGGCGCGGGCGAGAGCAGGAGGTCACCGCCATAATGGCCGAGCCCGCGCTGGAACCGAAGGAGGCCGGCCGGGGTCGAGGCCGGGTCGGCACGCGACGCGGTGATGACCGCGGCGGGCCCGGCGGCCTGGGCCCATCCGATCCCGCCGCCTGCGACCGCCAGGACGGCGGCCCACGCCGACGCCGCGGGGCCCAGATCGAGCTCGACCGCCAGGAGCCAGGTGCCGGTGGCGAGGGCGGCCAGCATCACGGCCTCGACGGTGATGAGGGTGGGCGTCATTGCGAGCCCACCGGTCGACATGACGAGCGCCGCCAGCGCGTGCTCGAGCCACGGATACGCGTTGGGCACGTCGGCGTAGACCCCGCCGGGCGCCTTCCCGCCGTTCACCAGCTGACGGATCCAACCCTCGTGCCAGAGGATGTCGGTGTAGCGGGCCGGGTAGTCATCACCCGGGACGAGCCAGGCTGCCGCCGAGACGACGAGGCCGGCACCGGTGATCGCGACGGCCGGCCCGACGCCGATCCCCGACAGCCGCAGCGACGGGCGGCGCACGACCGCGAGCGCCAGCACGAAAACGAGGGCCGCCCGCAGCACCCAGGCCGTCCCCACGACCGAGACCCCGGCGAGCGGCTGGAGCATGACGAGCCAGGCGCCGGCCGCCAGGCACAGGATGCCGACGCCGATGCGCTCGGCCGCCGGCGCCGGGCCGAGGGCGGCCGATCCGGCGATCCAGACCAGCCCGCCCAGCACGGCAATGGCCGCGAAGGCTGCGGCGTCCGCTCCCAGGCCGGCCGTCATCGTCGGCCATACTAGGATGGAGCGCAGCGCGGGCGTAGCTCAATGGCAGAGCAAGAGCCTTCCAAGCTCAAGACGGGAGTTCGATTCTCCTCGCCCGCTCTGCTCTGGCCTCTGGCCGTCGGCTGCTCCGCCCCCGATACTGAGAGCATGGAGGGCGGAACCGAGATCGGCCTCGCGACTGCCGCGTCGTCGGCGGCGTTGGTCGCGGTCGGCGTCGTGCTCGGCCGCTCGGGCCGCGCGGCGCGCGGGTGGTCGTCGGTCATCGGTCCCTCGCTGGGGGTGGCGACGGTTGCTGCGGTCTGCGGAGTCCTGCTCGTGGCGGCAGGGACCGACGCGTACGCGGCAGCAACGACGCCGAGTTGCTCGGACGACGAGAGCCAGCCGACGCTCACGTGCGTCGAGCCGGGCGACCGGCGCAGGGGTGCGGCGGCCATGGGGCTGCTGGGCGGGCTCGTTCTGGGCATCATCGGCGGCTGCGTCACCGCGTGGCGCTGCTCGCGCTCCCTGCGGATGGTCGCCGGCGGTGTGATCGCGACGCTGGGAGCCACCGTGCTCCTGATCGAGTCGCTGATCGTGCTCGTCCTCTGGTCGGCCTGACCATCGCCGGATCGGTGGACGCCATCGGCATGCCGTCCGTTCTCTGGCTACGATCGCCGTCCCAGACCTAGGAGGCACGCCATGGCCACTGGAGATCCGATCCTCGTCGGCAACGCCAACCGCGGCGACGTGGGGTTCGGCGACGCCACGATCCTGTCCGCCGAGCCGCGCAGCGCCCTCGACTGCGTGCTCTACGTCGAGCCGATCGGCAAACGGGCCGGGAACGGCATCATCGCCCGCAGTTGGTCGGCAACCTCGTCCGGCGGGTGGGCGCTCCAGGCTGCGGGAGACCTGGTGTGGTCGGACGGCCTTCTGTCCTTCGGCCGCACGGCCATCATGGCCCAGGGCAACCAGTTCGGCGCGATCGTCGCCGGCGACGACGCCGTGACGGCCAACGGGCGCCTGGCGGGTGTCCGCGCCTCTGCGCCGGGCCCGGACGACCACGGCGAAGCCGGCGGCGTCGGCGTGGCGAGCACCGGCGGCCTGACGGGCGTCGACGCGACCGGCGGCGCGACGGGCGTCGTGGGCCGCGGCGGCTCGGTCGGCGTCCAGGGCGAGTCCGCCCAGGGCACCGCCGTCCACGGCGTCTCCCAGGCCGGCACGGGCGTGGCTGCTGAGGGCGCGATCGGAGTCGCCTCGCAGGCGAGCGGCACCGCCGTCCAGGCAACGGCGACCGGCGGGGTCGCGAGCACCGCGGTCTCGGCCGCCTCGGAGCAGGGGACAGCCGTCCGGGCGTGGTCGAACGCGGGGCGCGCGCTCGATGCGCGCTCCGAGGTCGGCGACGCCCTCTACGTGACGGCCCGCCGCATGGGCCTCGCGGCGTGGTCGGAGCAGGCGAGCGGCGTGATGGGAAGCGCCAGCGGCCCGAACCCGCTGAACATCGTCCGCGCAGGCGTCATGGGGCACAGCGACGCCTACCCCGGCGTGCTCGGGCAGTCGGACACCGGAAGCGGGGTCGAGGCGGTGAGCCAGCAGGGCGCCGCGGTCCGCGCCCGTGCTGACGGCGGCGGGACCGGCGTGTATGCGACGGCAGGCGTCAACCCTGCGACGGGCACCCCCGGGCTGCCGCTCCTTGTCGAGGCGACGCGCACGGGCGTCACCCAGCTGCCACACGCAGCGCAGTTCGTCGGACACGTCGAGATCTCGGGCGACCTGATCGTGGTCGGCGGCGCGAAATCGGCCGCCGTCGCCACGCCGGACGGCGGGCATCGGCGCGTCTACTGCACCGAGATGCCGGAGGCGTGGATCGAGGACGCCGGCGAGGTGGAGCTGGTCGACGGCGTGGCGGAGGTGGCGATCGACGAGCAGCTCGCCGCGATCGCGGATGTCGACGGCTACCAGGTGTTCCTCTCGCCGTATGCACCGGTCAGTGCATACGTCTCCCGCCGCGACGCCGGTTCGTTCGAGATCCGGCTCGCCGGCAAGAAGAAGGCGAAGAAGCCCAAGAAGCCCGTCGCCTGCGGATGGCGCCTCCTCGCCCGCCGACGCGACGTCACCGCGGAGCGGTTCGCCTCCTACGACCCGGTCGCAGCGCCGACGGCGAAGGGTGCGCCGGAGCCGCTCGAGCGGCTGAGGCTGGACCATCCCGTCGTCGAGCCGCACCCCCGGTTCGCGGCACCGAAGGTGGCGTCGGCCTTCGCTCCGCCGGAGTATCCGCCCATGCCGCAGCCGCCGCCGTCCGAGGCCGTGCCCGAGACTCCGGAGGACGCCCCCGAGGCGCCCTAGCCGGGCGAGAGGTCGATCTGCGCCGGCATCTCGGCGGGATCGCGCTCGGGAGCGAGCTCGTCGCCGACCCTCGTGTCGAGGTAGGCGTACACGGTCGTGAGCGCGACGAACGGCATCGTCAGCATGTAGACGAGGCCCGCGACGATGTTGAGCAGCGAGAAGGGCGCGTCGGTCAGAACGATCAGCGCCGTCCCGATCATCGGCCCCAGGACCAGAGCGACCCCGGCGCTCACGATCGTGAGCGACCCGACCTTCAGCCAGTCTCCTCGCACCAGCCGGCTGCTCCGCCTGAGGGCGGCCACCGACCCGAGATTCTCGAGCGTGACCACGGGGGCGACCAGGGCCCAGCGCACAGCGAGCCAGACCGCCACCGGGATGAGGAAGACCGAGGTGCTGAGGAGCGAGACGATGACGACCGCGAGCACCACCGCTCCCAGCACGGGCGCCAGGCTGGAGAACGCCATCCGGTAGGCCTGGACGGCCCCGACTGACCGGCCGTCGTCGATCTCGACCAGCGCACGCGCGGTCGCCGACTGGACGATCCCGAACCCGAGCAAGGTCAGCGCGGTGCCGATCGCGACCACGACCAGCACGAACGCCCCGGCCGCCTCACCCTCCGTCTCCACACCGGCGATGCTCGAGGCGTGGACGACGATCGCCTGGAGGATCGTGATCAGCACCGAGACGGGCAGGAGAAGCACTCCGATGCCGATGAAGAGCCGCCACCGGGCGACGTACATGCGAGCCGCGCCGCTCAGTATCTGGCCCCACGCACGCCGCCGAGCCACGCGCAGCGGCGCCGTCGGGCGCCAGGTCGCCCGCTTCAGGGCGTAGATCAGAAGCGCGGCGACGGCCAGCAGGCCGACGATGGTCGGCAACGGGTCGCCCACCGCGACCCAGAGCACGCGCGAGCCGCGGGCCATCGCGCCGCAGAAGAAGTCGGTCGTCCGTGTCCCGAGCGCGCCGCCCGCCGGGACCGCGTAGGCCCGGTCGCGCCAGTCCTGCGACCAGAGCATCGGCTGCGTCCACTGCGTCTTCAGGTTCGGCCCGGTGGGGCCGTTGAAGAACGCCGGCTGGCGCTCGCCCCAGCGGCCCTCGAACGCGATCCAGGGAAAGTCGGCTCGGGCCTGGGCCGGATCGCTCGGGATGACCTCATCGGCCGGCCGGGTCACGAGGCCCGCGTTGCGAGTGTCGTCGCACCCGACGCCCTGCGAGCCGGACGCTCCGAGGTACAGCGCCGCTCCGTAGAAGTTGGCGTGCGAGCCGTCGGCCGGGTAGACGACCGGGTGCGTCCCGTCCACGCGCTCGAGCTTCGGGTCGTCCCACGACGCTCGCTCGCCGCCCTCGTGCTGGCTGTAGCCGACCTCGCTCGGGGTCACCTTGAGCGCCTCGGCGGCCGTCGACGCGGGGAAGTTCAACTGGATCATCTCCCAGTCGCCCTCGTGGAGGTTGTTCCAGTCGTTGAAGACGTAGAACATCCAGTACTGGAGCGCGATCTGCCCCGGGTAGCCGGGGTCGGTCACGACGTGGACGTACACCGTCGGCAGGTGGCCCTGGTTGATGTGCCGCGACCAGTGCAGGTAGTCGCAGCCCGGGCTGAGCGCGTCGCCGGGGAAGTCCAGGTGATACTCATAGAGGCCGGCCCCGAGGTCGCCTGCGCTCGGCCCGACCTTCACGAGGTTGGCGCCGGTCCACGGCCCGCGAAGCGCGACCGTCGGCTCGTCGAAGAGCAGGTTGACGTCGATCGGGACGAACGGCTCCCCGGGGCCGCATTGCTCGGGCTGGTCGACGAGCCGCACGACGGGGGCGTAGCGCGCGGCGAGCGCCGCCTCGTCCGCGGGCGCGGAAGCGGCGGCCGCCGGCGCTGATACCCACGTGGCGGCGAGGACCACAGCGAGAATGGCGACACGGGCGCGCGTCGTCATCGGGCCGCCCCGTCATCCCGCGGTGTCCTGACGAGCCCCCAGAGGGCGCGCTTGATCTGGGGGATGACCGGCTCGCCGCCGGGATCCGCCGGGGTCGACCACGTCGCCGCGACCTGGCCGCCGAAGAGCAGCGCGGAGGCGTACAGGTAGACGGAGTACAGGAAGACCAACGCGGCAGTAAGCGATCCGTACACGATGCTGAGCCGCGTCACGTTGTCGTAGATCCGGCTCGAGGCGAACGAGATGACGAGCAGGAGGATCGCGGTGGTGATCGCGCCCGCCAGGGCGTCACGGAGGCGGAGCCGGCGGCCGGGGACGAACCGGTACAGCAGCATGACGATCCCCACCGACAGGGCCACGGCCAGCGTGCGGGGGATGATCGTCCCGAGCTGCGTCTCCTGAAGGCCGGCCGTCGCGTCCAGCCGCCGCAGGGTGTGCTGGGCCAGCCTGTCGAGCAGCGTCAGGCCCGCCATTCCCAGCACGAGAACCGCCGTCCCGACGACCAGCGCCAGGTCGACCAGCTTCCCGCGCGCCATCGGGCGCGAATGCTCGACATGAAACGCCACCTCAAGGCCCGCACGGATGGACGCCATCATGCCCGTTGCCGCCCACGCGAACAGCACCAACGTGATCAGGCCGAGCACGCCGGAAGGCGATGCGATCGCGGTGATCGCGTCGGCGACATCCTGCCGGCTGGCCGCGGTGGATGGGAGCGCGCGGGTGATGGTGTCGACCACGACCTCGTTCACCTCCTGGTTCCCGAGGACAAGGCCGAAGATCGACACGATGACGATCGCCAGCGGCACGATCGAGAAGAGGACTCGGTAGGCAATGCCGGCCGCAAGCTGCGGGCACCGATCCGCGAAGTAGCGGTCCACCGACGCCATGAGGACACCCACGACCCGGCCTGCTGCGCCAACGCACCACTGCCAGATGCGTCCGGGTGTCGACGCAGGGGCCCGATTGCCGCTCACGGGCCGTAAGCGGGGCTCACGGCGCTGGGACTACGGTCGAGCTGTGCCAGGGAATCGTCCATCTCCGCGTTTGGACCCGATGCGGGATGATGCTACATGTAGCCGACAGGAGCCCAGCGATGACCGACAGTCGCAACGACAGCGTGGCGCGCGGACGAGAGGCCCGAGCCGACGTTCCGCGCTCGAGCCACGCGGATTGGACGCCGCCCGCCGACCGCCCCGATCCGGTCGGCCTCCTGGAGGCGCAGACGACGAGCCGGGTGCCGGAGCTCGTCCCCATCCGCCACGGCCGGATGATGACCTCGCCGCTCGCGTTCTACCGCGGCGCCGCGTCGCTCATGGCATCGGATCTCGCCGGGACTCCCCGGTCAGGGATCCGCGCTCAGCTCTGCGGTGACGCGCACCTGTCCAACTTCGGGTCGTTCGGCTCGCCCGAGCGGAAGTTCCTGTTCGACCTGAACGACTTCGACGAGACCCTGCCCGGGCCGTGGGAGTGGGACGTGAAGCGGCTCGCCGCGAGCTTCACGGTCGCGGGTCGCCACCGGGAGTTTGCCGGGAAGCGCTGCCGCGAGCTTGCCGAGATCTCGGCGCGCTCGTACCGACAGGCGATGCAGAGGCTCGCCGGGATGACCGAGCAGGAGGTATGGAACACGTACGTGGACGCGAGCGAGCTCGTGCACGCCGTGCGGACGCAGGGGACGCCCAGACAGGTCCGGCGGCTCCGGAAGATCGTCCTGAAGGCGCGCCGGAAGGACAGCGCACGCGCGTTCGAGAAGCTCACCGCCACCGTTGATGGAACCGCACGGATCCGCGCCGACCATCCACTCATCGTGCCGATCGAGGACCTCGTCCCGGACGCCGAGGCGCACCAGGTCGAGGGCTGGGTGCAGGGTCGGATCAAGAGCTATCGCTCGACGCTCCAGAACCACCACCGCCTGCTGTTCGACCGCTACGAGTACGCGCACCTGGCCCGTAAGGTCGTCGGCGTCGGGAGCGTCGGGACGCGGGCCTGGGTCGTGCTGCTCATCGGCCGCGACATGAACGAGCCCCTCTTCCTCCAGTGCAAGGAAGCGCAGCGGTCGGTGCTCGAGCCGTACGTCGGCAAGAGCGATTTCAGCAACATGGGCCGCCGGGTCGTCGAGGGCCAGCGCCTGATGCAGGCCGCAAGCGACATCTTCCTCGGCTGGCTTCGGGCCACCACGCTCGACGGCGAGGTGCGCGACTTCTACGTGCGCCAGCTGTGGGACTGGAAGGGATCGGCGGACCCGGAGCGGATCCTGGCAGCCAGCTTCGACATCTACGCGCGGATGTGCGGCGAGGTCCTGGCGCGTGCGCACGCGCGCTCGGGCGACCGGGTTGCCATCGCGGCGTACCTCGGTCGCGGCGACTCGTTCGATCGCGCGATCGGGCGTTTCTCGGTCGCGTACGCCGACCAGAACGAGCGTGACTACTCGGCGTTCGTCGATGCCGTGCGAACCGGACGGCTGGCTGCGATGCGAGACGTATAGCGCGGAACTTTCCGCGGGAGCGGCTCGTACTCGCAGACCGCCGAGACCCGGGTCGAGATCACCTACCTTCGCGGCGGTACACGGGCCGTGCTCGACACGGTCCCCCTGCGGCGCCACTGTCCCGCTGCGACCGGCGACCTGTCCGGCAGCGGCGAGGTGCATCCGTCCGGCCCCAAACGCTCGCCTGATTCCGCTGCCAGGGCGGGATCCGGCCGGACGTGCACTGCTACGCCGTCCCCCTGAGGACGCAGGGGACGTTACGCGCGTGGTTGATCCTGCAGCAACGGCAGCTCAGCTGCACGCCTCGGCAAGGCGGATACTCCGACCCCGCGGCGGCGTACCGTGCCCTTGCCGTCTACGCCCGTCTCGCGAAGCGGCCGAACAGGACGGAGTGCTCGTGCCCACCCCAGATCTGGCCGGCGAGGGCGGTCGGCATCCATCGTGGACGCCGCTGACACTCGACCTCTCCGTCTGCGAGAGCTGCGGTCTCGGCGCTTAGGCGGGCGCGGATCTCGAGGTTCTTCTGCCCGATCTCGGGCACGAGAGCTGAGCCGTCAGGCCCGCATGCGCACCGCCACCTCGCGACTCCGCCCGGCACTCCGCGACTCAGCCCGCCGCGTCGACGCGTGAGCAGCGAGGTGCTTCCCGACGTAGCCGGCATCCCTGCCGATACCCGGCAGGACGTCAGACGCGGCGGCGAACTGGAACACCAACCCGGCGAAGTACAGCCCCGGCGAGGTCGTGGCAACGCCGCGCTCGTGCACCGGCTGGCCGCCTTCGTCCAGCACCGGCAGGTCGATCCACGAGAAGTTGTGCTGAAAGCCGGTGCACCAGACGATGTTCGTCACATCGAGGACGCGCCCGTCCTCCAGGAGCGGCATCCCGTGCCGCACGCCGGCAACCTTCGCGACGCGCTCGACACCGCGCTCGGCGAGGTCCTTCGGCTTCACCCGGATCAGCGGAGTCGCGTGGGTTGCGAACTTCGGCCCGACCCGCCTGCCAATGGGGGTCCGCATCGTCAGCACGTGGTAGCCGAGGAATCGGATCACCCGCACGACGAACCGGAAGGACAGGGAGCCGTGCCGCACTGGGATCTGCCCCGACTCCTTCCCCGACAGCACGACATCGTGCGAGCGCGAGAGCTCGAACGAGATCTCGGCGCCGGAGTTCCCGACGCCGGCCACAAGGACGGGACCGTCGTTCAGCTGATCCGGATTCCGATACTGGCTGGAGTGGAGCTGGACGATCCGCGGATCGAGGTCAGCGCTGAACGGCGGCACCTTGGGAGTCCGGTGGGCCCCCGACGCGACCACCACGCGATCGGCCTGGATACGGCGGCCACCCGCGCAGTCCAGCAGATACCCATCGCTGCCCCGTGAGAGGCGATCGACGCTCACTCCGGATCGAACGGGCAGGCCGAAGGTGTCCGCATAGGACTCGAGGTAGTCGCCCATCTCGTCCTTCGTCGGGAAAGTCCACCCTGGGGCCGGGAACCGCATGCCCGGCAGGCCGGAGTAGCGCGCCGGGGTAAACAGGCGAAGCGAGTCCCAGCGCCTGCGCCATGTGTCGCCGACGCGAGACGCCGCATCCAGGATCATGAACGGCTGGTTGCGCTTCATCAGGTGGTACCCCACGGAGAGCCCGGCCTGACCGCCTCCGATCACAACCGTCTCGAACGCCTCGGGCGGAGGCGCTCCATTCGTTTCATGCTGAGAAGACATCTGCGTGCTCCTTGGGTCGTGGATGCCCGCACGCTAAGAAGCTGTGACGCCTCCCGCATCGCCCAAACCCACCAAGTCGTGGAGGATCCTGCGTGGTCAATTCGAACCACGCCGCGCGGTGTCAGACCAGATCGTGCTCGAACGCGAACGCCGTCGCCGCCGCGCGGGTCGACACCCGCAGCTTGGCGAAGATGTTCTGGAGGTGGCGCGCGACGGTGTGCTCGCTGACCACCAGTGCGGCCGCGATCTGGCGGTTCGTCTTGCCCGCGGCAACGAGGCGCAGCACCTCGACTTCACGCGCTGTCAGGCCGTGCGTGTCCGGCGCTCGGCGCATGAACGTGTCCGCATGGGCGACGTCCGGCAGCGCTCCGAGGTCGTCGAAGGCGCTTCGCGCGGCACCGAGCTCCATGGCGGCACCATCCTCATCGCCGAGGGCGCGGAAGGCCACTCCCATGAGCAGGCGGGCGCTCGCGACCTCATAGGGCGCACTCAGGTCCTGCCAGCCGCCCACTGCGATGCGGAGCGCATCGACTGCGTCCTTGGGGCGACCCTCCGCAAGCGCCGTCGCGCCACGGACGCGCGCTGCCATCGCGCCGACCATCGCACTCCCGCTCTGTGCGGCGAGCTCCGCCAGCTCGTCAGCAGCCCGGCGCGCCTCCTCGCCATCCGGGACTGCGAGCATCGCATCGGCGTAGGCCGGAAGGAGTACCGCGCGCCTCATCGGCTCCGATGTCGCCGCGAGAACACGGCGAAGCGCCGCCGCCGCGGCCGGGGCGTCGCCCTGCATCAGCCGGAGGAGGGCGAGCCCGGGCTGGGGCTCCCGGCCGAACCTGCTCGCGTCCTGATACGCCGCCTCGGCGGCCGAGAAGTCGCCCCGCAGCCGGTGCAGCTCGGCCTGCTGGTAGAGCGCCTGACCCGCCGCCGCGTGGTTCATGGCCTGCTCGCACCGCTCCCGGGCGAGGACCGCCTCCGCCAGCGCGTCATCCCAGGCACCGTGGAGCTGCATGATCCCAGCGCGATGCGCGAGACAGCGCCCCGTGAACGACACCAACTGCGGTTGCTCCTCGCACCATCGCGTCAGCGACGCGGTCCAGTCCTGGGCCCGCCGCGGGTCGCAGGCCTCTTCGCAGCAGGCGATCACGCCGCAGTAGATGACGCCAGTGAGAATCGGCGGGACGTTGGGCGCTGAGATAGCCACCATCGCTTCGTCGAGCAGCGAAAGACCCTGGTCGGCCAGACCCTGGCGCACGCGGGCCTCACCCTGAAGAAGCAGGCCGACGGCCATCAACGCTGCGTCGTTAAACCGTTCGCCGACGTCGTGGGCCTGGCTCGCCGCAGCATGTGCTTCGTCGTACTCGCCGGCGGCCATCTGCTGGTATGCGAACGGCACGAGCAGGTAGCCCCTTTCGGCGCAATCCTGCTCCTCACGCTCGACCAGTCGCTGGGCTCGCGCGAACCACCCGCCCGCGGGCCCCGGCTCGCCGCGCGTCGCGAGCGTCATGCCGGCCCAGAACGCCGCGCGCACGGCGGGAATTCGATCGCCCGAATCGAGGTGCATGTGGTGGATCCGCTCGAGCAGCGTCAGGTGGTCGTCCACACGGCCTGTCATGGACGCCGAGGTCGCGAGCAACTCGAGGTCGTCCACGCCGAGCTGCTCCACCACGTCAGCCTGTGACAGCGCCGCGTACGCGTCGGCCCAGGCTCGCCGGGCGTAGGCTTCGCGGCCCTGCTCGAGGTGCTCGCGCCGGGTGGGATCCGCCATATCGAGATCCTATGACGCCGGACGTCCGGCGTTACCGGCGTGCCGACGCCGGGTCCCACTCGGTTCGCGTGACCGCATACCGCGCGAGCGTCTCGACGACCTGGGCGAGGCGCGTTCTGACATCCGGGTCGTCGACGAGCCCTTCGGTGTTCACACCGCCGCGGCCCACCTCGATGTGCACGCACGCTTCGGCCACCACATCGGCGTGGATCGTGCGAAGCACGGTCTCGAGCGACGCGTGGGCCTGCGCTGCGCGCGTCGGCGAGGCCGAGGCGTTCACCCATGCCACCGGCTTGCCGTACATCTCGGGCCCGCCGACCGTCCAGTCGAGCAGGTTCTTGAACGTCCCGGGGAGCGCGCCCGCGTACTCGGGCGTGCAGAAGAGCACAGCGACGGCCGTGCCGATCTGTACGCGCAGGTCGGAGACTGCCGGCGGCAGCGGGTCGACGTCATCGTCGGGGTTGAAGTGCGGAAGGTCGGTCATCCCGCCGTAGAGCACCGGCTCGACCTCGCCCGGCGGCGCCGCCTCGGCCGTGCGCAAAAGGGCGGTGTTGGTCGAGCCGCCGCGCGTGCTGCCGGAGATGAGAAGGACGCGCGCGGCCACGACCGACTACCGGGCGAGCTCGGTTGTGATGCGAGCCGCCACCTGAAGCCCGCTCTCGATTGCGCCGTCGATGAACCCGGCCCAGCCACTCGCGTAGTCGGAGCCAGCGAGGAAGAGGCGGCCGTCCGGCTCGACGGTGCCCGCGTGCAGCCGGCTCAGCTGCCCGGGACGGAGCATCGG
>JBOHBE010000285.1:0-1626 GCA_050698235.1 Gaiellales bacterium | reverse complement strand
GGCAAGAGCCACGCGGGCGAGCACGGGCACAGCGGCAGCCACCCGGCCCATCCCACGCACCCGACGCATCCCGTGCATCCGACCCACCCCACGCATCCGAGCCACCCAACCCACCCGGCGCATCCGGCTCACCCACCGCACCCCGGCGGCGGGAACGGGAACGGCGGCGGCTCGAAGAAGCCCGGCAGCTGACGCTCAGCCGGCCTCCGGCGCGTTCGAGAACCTGGCGCGCGCCTTCGCCGGCCCGGAGAGGGCCTTCAGGAACTCGCGCTCCGTGTATGGCCGGTTGGCCTCGAGGAACGCCGGTGCCGGCGCCATCGGGACGATGACGTCCTTGTCGCCCTCCAGATCCTTCAGCCAGAGGGCCATGATGTAGAGCGCGGGGATGCGGATCACCCGCGCCTCGACCTTGCCGTCGCGCACCTGTGGCAGCTTCGCCGCCGCCTTCTGCGCTGCCGTCGTGGCCTTCACGAACGGCCCCTCGTTCACGTGGTCGAGGCCGCGCACGGCGCCCTTGGCGTCGACGCCGACCTCCGCGCTCGCAACCGTCGCCCCCGCCTCCTCGACCAGGTAGCGCCACGCGGTCAGCGGCGCGTCCGCCAGGCGGCCGGGCTTCTCGAGATCCGCGAGGCCCAGATTGTGGACGGGGTGCGGGGAGGCGAGGGTGCGGCCGCCGTCGCCGATATCGCGCAGCGAGCGGACCGGCGCCCTCCCGCGCGTCTCGGAGCGGTGGACGTCGAGCACGCCGGCGGCCGCGGCCTTGTCGGCGTCGGCGGGCGGCTTGGGGTACTCGATCGGCATCAGGTTCTCGTGTAGTACGTGTGCGTCCAGGACCCCGAGCCCTGGTAGCTGTTTCGGAACGCGGAGTAGGGGATGCGCGACTTCCCGTAGAACGGATCCTCGATGTTCAGGAAGCCCGGGCCGGTGCCGGGGTCGGAGTAGCCGTCGACGACGACGAAGTGGCCGCCGCCGCCCGACCAGCCGATGCGCACACCGACGGGGCGACCGGCGTTCACCTCGTGCTCGACGTCGCTCAGCGTGACGGGGTTCCCGACCCAGCTCTGGAGGTTGTCGGTCCGCGTCAGCGCGCGGTCGAGGTACCAGTCCCGGTTGCACTGCGGCGTCGAGCCGTCGGCGCAGCACGCCGTCTGTCCGAGCTCGGCGTTCGCCAGCGTGCACTGCGTCCACGCGCTCGCCGGGTTGTAGAAGTGGCTCACGCTCGTCGAGACGGCCGACCAGCACCAGTTCGGCTGGAGCTGCTGCTGCATAGCGAGGCCGAGGTCGTGCTGCCGTTCGGCGGTTCCGGTCGACCAGAGCGGCCGGCCGTCGATCGCGTAGACGACGGCGTTGCCGTCATCCTGGAGCACGAGCCGAGCGCCGGGATGGCCGCCGGTGCGCGCCTCCCAGACGATCGCGCCGCCGGGTCCGATCAACGTGAGGTTGCCGTCGGCTTGCATCGCGGCCTGCGACACCGTTTGGCCGCTGGTACCGGTCGCCCAGATGGCCGTCTGCCCGTCGTAGAGAACGAGGTTCCCGTCGGTCTGGAAGACGAGCTGGAACTGGCCCGAGGGCGAGTACAGCCGCTCCTTCGGCCCGAGCGCGTCGGGCGGCCACAGGACGCTGGTG
>JBOHBE010000284.1:0-5485 GCA_050698235.1 Gaiellales bacterium | reverse complement strand
GCGTCGTGACGGTCGTCATCCCGTCGGCCGAGGAGCCGACGCAGGTGAGCCCGGGCGACGCCACCCAGTAGGGGCTCGATCGCACGCGCACGATGTATCGCCCAGGCTGCGACGTCCACAGCACGACCCGGCCCTGGGCCAGCTGGATGAGGCGGGCGCGGGCGCCCGGCGGCGGCGTCACGAGGGCGGTCGGGTGCGGGAGCGCGTACATCGTCCAGTGCTCGGTGTGAGCGATGGGGACGAGGCCGGCGGCGCCGGAGCGGACAAGCGCGGCCTCGTGGGTCGCGCTGTAGTCGAGCTCGGCGTCCGACAGGAGCACGTAGTGCACGCCGAGCGAACGCAGCCAGCGGCGGTACACGTGCCCCGTGAGGTCGTCCGAGTACAGCGGCCCGTTCTGCGGGAAGTCGTCCTGGCGGTACCACCCGCGCGCGAGCGGGATGCCGTGCTTGGCCAGGTAGTACGCCTCCCAGTGGCCGCGCGTGGCGACGACCTCGACGCGATGCTCGGGGTCGGCGTGCGTCGCCAGCAGCCGCTCGACGGGCGTCCAGTAGGACGCCTCGCTGGCCGGATCGCCCCACGACGAGTAGGCGTCGCGGACGAACGGCCCGACCTGGAGCGCGAGCGCCGTGGCGAGGAGCGGCAGCACCACGAGCCGGGAGCGCTCCCGGCTCACGTTCGCGGCGAGCCAGAGGAGCGGGGCCCCGGCGATCACGAAGAGGCGGCTGGAGTTGGAGCCGATCGGCCCCTTCAGCAGGAAGGCGACGAGGTTGAGCGCCAGGTAGCAGGCGAAGAGCATCCGCAGCGACCTCGCCCGCGGGCTGGTCCCGGTGATGTAGAGCCCGGCCAGCGAGAACCCGAACACGATCGCTGCGTCGGTCAGGTCGTATGGATACCAGGCGCCCGACGGGAACGCTCGCTCGAGGAGGACGGCGACGACGAAGACGGCGACGACAGCGCCGAACGCGGCTCGATGGTGGCGCAGCGCCACGCCGGGCCGCGGCTGGCCGAGGAGCGCCGCGGCGAGCACGGCCATGAGCAGCGCGAAGGCCAGCGGGGAGAAGCCGAGCGTCGCCAGGACGGCCAGCGCGAAGCCGACCCGCCAGCGGCGCTGGAGGCAGACGAGCGCCGCCCCGCCGGCGGCCGCGCCGGCCAGGAACGGGTAGAGCCCGCCGACCATGAGGATGACGGGCGCCGTGGCGGCGAACGACAGGCTCGGCCCGGTCGCCGCGCTCCCCCACTCCCGCCTCGAGACGCTCGCGAACGAGCCGGCAAGCACCGCGGCGGCGATCATCGTGGCCAGGGCCTGTCCGATCGCAGAGGCGACCGGGTAGTAGAGCACGGAGTAGGTCACGAACTCGTACCGGCCGGCGTACCAGTAGTTGTTCCAGAGGTTGAAGCCCGCGTGCGAGTAGAGCCACGTCTGGAACAGGTGCGAGGGCAGGTCGACCCCGGGTGGCCCGCCGTGGTAGACGATCTGGGCCAGCGCTCCGGCGACCGCCGCGCAGACCAGCGCGAAGCGGGCATGTCCCATGCGGTCCCGGGCCCTCCTCAGCACGGTCGGGCAGTATAGCCCCCAGGCGATGCGAACACTCCGGGCGGGGGGTACAATGGGCTCCGCGGGGCGTTAGCTCAGCTGGGAGAGCACCAGCTTTGCAAGCTGGGGGTCACCGGTTCGATCCCGGTACGCTCCATTGGTCGTATGCGAATCCGCGCTTGGCGGTTGGCCTAGCGAAACGGCCACGGGTTCGGGACTCGGACGTCCGGGCCTTCTGCGCGCCGGTCAGCGTATGCGTCGGCCGGGTCATCGGTGTCCTTCGCCACCGACGCGCCATACTTGGCAGCCGTGTCGTTGACGACGTAGTGACATGCGTCCTCGCGGCGTGAGCCGATCATGAGCACGGCGCACGGTCCGTCGCCGGCGCCCACGAAGATGTGCTCGCTCCCAGCCGGGCAATGGAGAAAGTCCCATTGCCGCAGCGCCCGCTCCTCGCCCTCCACAATCGCGATGCACTCTCCATAGAGGACGAGAAAGTCCTCCTGCACCGGTTCCGAGTGGTAGCGGCCGTTCGGCTCGCCCGGCTGCATGACCTGGACGTTGACGCCGGTATCAGGCCAGGTCACGTCATCCGGCTCGAACCGGAGGAACGTGGCTCCTCGGGGAGCTCCGATCGCGGGGGCGTCGGCGAGATTGATCACGAACGGCTCGTCGATGGCCACACCATACTGAGACAGCAGTGCGGCCCCCGGATGCCCCTTTCGGGGGACGCCGCAGTCACCCTCTCCGGATACGGTCGTCGCGTGCATCGACGAGACGAGTATGTGGGGTGGCTGGTCGGCAGCATCGGCATCGCGGGGATCGCCCTGATGCTTGCCATCGATGTGGCCCTGTTCCAGATCGTCTGACCCAGCCGCCGCGGGCGACGCGCGGACGGCACCTGTTCCAGCAGGCGCGAGATGCGATCCGCCGCCGGTAACCGCTCCACTCACGGACGGCTATCCCGAATCCAGTAGGGTCGCGGCATGCCGCTCCCCGTCATCGTCGCGGTCGACGAGGACCCGGAGGTCCTCGATCGGGTCGAGGCTCGGCTCGTCGAGCGCTACGCCGCGAGCTACCGGATCGAGGGCGTCACCGGGGCAAGCGCGGGCGTACGGCTGCTCGACCGGCTCGCCGAGGAGAAGGCGGACGTGGCCCTGATACTCGTCGGCCGGCCGGCGCCCGCCACGGCCCCCGACGCCGTCGTCGACGAGGCGCGCCTGCTCCATCCGCTGGCCAAGCGTGCGCTCCTCGTCGCGCCGCACGCCTGGGGAGACGCCGATCGGGCCGAGGCGATCCGCCGGGCGATGGCCC
This sequence comes from Gaiellales bacterium, assembly GCA_050698235.1. GTDB lineage: Bacteria > Actinomycetota > Thermoleophilia > Gaiellales > JAICJC01 > JAICJC01. The sequence continues at coordinate 2,637 of JBOHBE010000284.1, read as the reverse complement.
TCGGCCGCGCCGACCACTTTGTCCCCGAGCCCGGCTCGCCGCCCGACGAGGTCTTCCACGAGGCAATCGCCAGCTTCCTGCTCGAGTGGGCGCGTGAGCAGCGCCTCGTCCCGCAGACGGTGCACGTCGTCGGCGAGGAGTGGTCAGGCCGGGCGTCCGAGCTCCGGGACGTGTTCGAGAAGTGCGCCGTCCCGCACGCGTTCTGCCTCGCCGACTCGGAGCGGGGACAGGAGCTCCTCGCGCAGGCCGGCCCCGACGCGCGGCTTCCGCTCATGGTGCTTCCGGACGGCACGGCGCTCAGCGACCCCACGAACGCCGAGATCGCCGCCGCCGCAGGCGCGCCGCTCGGAGTCGAGGAGGAGACGTTCGACCTCGTGGTCGTCGGAGCCGGGCCCGCCGGGCTCTCCGCCGCCGTCTACGGCGCCTCCGACGGGCTGCGCGTCCTCGTCGTGGACGCAGGCGGGATCGGCGGGCAGGCGCGGTCGAGCGCGCTCATCCGCAACTACCTCGGATTCGCGAAGGGCGTGAGCGGCGGCCGCCTCGCCGAGCAGGCCTACGAACAGGCGTCGCTCTTCGGCGCAGGGTTCCTCTTCATGCACCGCGTGACCGGCCTCGAGCACTCGGACGACGGCTTCTCGGTCGGCCTCGAGGGCCGGCGGCCGATCGGCGCGCGGGTCGTGATCGTCGCGACCGGCGCCAGCTACCGGCGGCTCGAGATCCCCGAGCTCGACGCGCTGAGCGGCGCCGGCGTCTTCTACGGCGGCCCGGTGTCGGAGGCGCCGACGTTCAAGGGGAAGGATGTGTACGTCGTCGGCGGGGGCAACTCCGCCGGCCAGGCCGCCCTGCACCTGGCCCGCTACGCCCGCCACGTGACCATCCTCGCCCGCGCCGGCTCGCTCGATGCGAGCATGTCGCGCTACCTGATCCGGGCGGTGGAGGCGGCGCCGAAGGTCGAGGTGCGCACCGGGGTCACGGTGACCGGCGGCGGCGGAGCGCAGCGCCTCGAGCGGCTCGAGCTGCACGACGCCGCGACCGGCCGGGATGAGACCGTGCCGGCCGAGGGCCTCTTCGTCCTTATCGGCGCGCACCCGCTGACCGACTGGCTGCCGCCGGCCGTGGCCCGGGACACGCACGGGTTCCTCGTGACCGGCGACGACCTCGACGGCGCCTGGCGCCTCGAGCGCTCGCCGTACTCGCTCGAGACGAGCCTGCCCGGAGTCTTCGCGGCCGGCGACGCCCGCCACGGCTCGGTCAAGCGCGTCGCGGCCGCCGTGGGCGAGGGCGCGACCGCGGTGCAGCTCGTCCATCGCCTGCTCGACGAGTAACACGCACCTGCGCAGGGCTCCCGCTCGGTGGCGCACTCGACTATCTTCACGACTCATGGGCGTCAACGGGATCGGCGGCTTCGTCTTCCGCGCGGCGGACCCGGACGCGCTGCGTGCGTGGTATGCCGAGCATCTGGGCATCGGCACGGGCGAGCATGGTGAGTGGGCGACCGCGGCGGGCCCGAGCGTCTTCGCGCCCTTCCCGAGGGACAGCGACTACTTCGCGGCGGACCGCCAATGGATGCTGAACCTGCGCGTCGACGGGCTCGACGCCATGCTCGAGGCGCTCGCCGCGGCGGGGATCGAGATCACGACGGATCCCGACTGGGACATGCCCGGCGTCGGTCGCTTCGCGCGCCTGCATGACCCCGAGGGCAATCCGATCGAGCTCTGGGAGCCCGACAACTCCAGCTGAGGTCCGGGCGGCGGCCTCGACCCGGGCCGTCGCTACGCTCTGGCGGATGGAGGCGACCACAACCGCGGCCGTCGTCGTACCCGCCTCGCTGCGCCGCGAGGGTCTGGCCTGGGCGTTCGCTGGGGTGTTGATGTTCTCGTTCTCCGTGCCTCTCACCAAGGTCGCGGTCGGCGGGTTCAGCCCGTTCTTCACCGCGACCGGCCGCGCGGTCATCGCGGGGGTCGTGGCCGCGACACTGCTCGCCGCGCGTCGGGCGCCGCTGCCACCGGCGCCGCAGCTGCGCCCGCTGCTCTACACGATGCTGGGGGCTGTCTTCGGCTGGCCGATCCTGCTGGCGCTCGCGCTGCAACGCACGACCTCAGCGCACGTCGCGGTGATCGCAGCCTTCATGCCGCTGATGACCGCGCTCATCGCCGTCCTTCGCACGCACGAGCGCGTCAGCTGGCAGTTCTGGGTCGCGGCCGGCACTGGCACCGCGGCACTCGTCGCCTTTGCTCTCCTGCGCGGCGGCGGGAGCGACGGCGACCTGGTGGCCGACGGCCTGGTCGTCGGCGCGGTCATCGCCTCGTCGTGGTGCTACGTCGAGGGGGCGTCCGTCACGCGCGCGATGCCCGGCTGGCAGGTCATCTCGTGGGTCGTGGTGCTCGCGCTCCCCGTGACCGTTCCGGCCTCGGTGGTGCTGTGGTGGACGACCAGCGGTGGGTACGACACGACGCCGGGCCAGTGGGGTGCCCTGGTGCTGCTCGGCATCTCCTCGATGTATCTCGGCTTCTTCGCCTGGTACCGCGGCCTGTCACTGGCCGGCATCGCCCGCGGCGGGCAGGTGCAGCAGCTCCAGGCACTGCTGACGCTGCTGTGGTCGGCACTGCTCCTCGACGAGCAGGTGACGGCACCGAC
>JBOHBE010000283.1:0-6108 GCA_050698235.1 Gaiellales bacterium | reverse complement strand
GTCCATTGGGCCGACGAGGCCTCCCGGCAGCTCCTCGCGGAGCTGATGCCTCGCCTGCCGGCCACCTCGCTCGCGGTCATCGTCACCGAGCGGCGAGAACCCGATTCGGCCGGCGATCGCGAGGCGGACGTCATGCTTGCCGATCTCGACGGCGATGATCTGGCGACCGTCGTCCGCGACACCTGGGGTCGCCTCGGAGGTGGCCCGCTGCCTCCGGCGTACGTCGGCATGCTGGTGGAGCGATCTTCCGGCATTCCGCTCTTCGCCGAGACGGTCACCGAGCTGGTGCGCCGCGGCTACAACCCCGGCGAGCCGCTTCCGGACGTGCCGCTCCCCGATCAGCTGCTGCCTTTCCTGACCGCTCGCCTCGATGCGCTCGGAGATTCTCCGCAACGCACCGCTCTCACGCTCGCCGTCGTCGGACGGCCCACCACCTCCAACGAGCTCGCAGCGATCTTCGGCGACGACTCAGCAGCCTCGGCAACCGACCTCGCGGTGCTCGAACGGGCCGGTATCGCGCGTCCCATCCCGGTCGCACGGGTGCAGCGGGTCTGGCTTCGACACGCCACGCTGGCCGAGGCTCTGATCGCCCGCGCATCACACGCGGATCGTGCGCCGCTGCACGAGCGAATGGCGCTCCACCTCGTCGAGGCGAGCGCCTCCGCTCGTGAGATCGCACGACATGTCGAGCACGCCTCCCTGCCCGAGCTCGAACAGCGCTGGTACCGGAGGGCGCGCGACGAGGCCTCCTCGATGTGGTCGCTGCGGGAGGCCAGGCACTGGGCAACGCTCACTGCAACGCGCTCCGATCAGCGCCATCACGCCGCTGACATCCTCGCTCTCGCCGACGTCGAGCAGCAGCTCGGCGAGTACACGCAGGCCGTCGAGCACCTTGAGCTCCTGGATGAAAGCGACCGAGCCGTGACTCGCGGTGCTGAGCGTCTGCAAGGCAGGATCGCGTTTGAGACCGGGCGGTTGTCCGAGGCTGTGGAGCATCTCGAGACAGCCGAGGACATGGGCGAGCGGGGTGCGGCTGTGTCGTGGCCGCTGACGATGGCTCTGTGCGACCTCGGCCTGTTCGACCAGGCGCGGGCGCGGGCCGCCGCTCAGCTCGCCGCGGCAGGCGATGACGCGACCCTGCGGCTCGACGCCCTGGCGAACCTGGGCGTCGTCGCGGTCCGCGAGGGGAACCTCGACGAAGCCTCGACTGTGCTCGAGGAGGCCCAGCGGATCGCCGCCGCGCAGGGTGATCTGGTCCGGCTGGCGCACGTCACCGGTGATCTCGCTGGGGCCCGTTTCATGACCGGGCGGCTGGCCGACGCCGTGGAACTGCTTGACGACGCGACGGCGCTCGCGCATCGGCTCGGTGCCCGGCGGCTGGTGGCGATGACGCTCGGCAACGCGACCCAGGTGCGGCTGGCCGGCGGAGACCTGGAGGGTGCCTCACGGGTCGCCGTGGCGAGCACCGACAGCGCGCTCCGGATCGGCGACGTCGCGATCGCGCTCGATTGCCTCCAGGTGCCGGCGGTTGTCGCGGAGCTGCGGGGAGAGTGCGCGCGCGCGGCGGGCTGGTGGAACCGCCACGCCCGCCTCGAAGAGCGTCTCGGCCGTCCCCACGACGCGGCGATCTCGTGGCTCCGGTTTGCGGTCCTGGCTGCAGCCGGCGGCGATGCCGCGGCGGGACGCTCTGCGATTGACCACGCCAATGCGGTCGCTGGAGACCTAGCGACGGACGATCTCACCCTGCACAGGGCCCGTGCCACGGATGCCTGCGCCGGCCACTATGCGCCACCACCCGAGGCCGTGACCACCACGCTTCCCCTGCCGCCCCTCGACGCGTCCCTGCCCGAGGCAACCCCACCCCAAGTGGACGAGCTGTTCGACCGGGTCGACGCTGCGATTACGAGCAACCCGGGCCGGCAGTGACCAACACTCTCTCTCCAAGATGCCGCGACACGTCGCCCGCCTACGGATTGACCCTATCGTTCTGAGTCAAAGGCCGTTAGTCCGTCGTGTCGGCTGCTGTCGTTGCGCGGCGGAAGACCAGGATGCTGACGGTGGCAGTCCACAGGGCGAGGGCTGCGACTCCGACGATCAGTGCGGGGGAGGCTAGGGCGATGCCGATCAGGATGGCCGTCCAGCCCAGCCAGCGTGGGAGCGATGCCCAGCGTGCGATTGCCACCCCCGCGGCTAGGCCGAACACGAGACCTCCTGCCGACAGCGGCAGGACCAGGTGGAGCGCCAGCATGTTGAGCGCCTGGGCGGCGGCCGGATCGATCGTCGCGGGCATCATTGCGAGCACGAAGTCGGCGCCGAAGTACACCGCCGCACCTGCCGTGAGCACGGCGGCGCCGGCCAGCAACACTGCGCTCAGGCCCTCCGCCCCGGCCGTGCCCCGCAGGTGCGTGCGCAGCGACCCGGCAAACAGTAGGAAGAACGCGAATCCCACGGTGATGAGGATGTCCGACGTCTTGGCGTGGGTCGTGTTGGCCTGGTAGAACGCAATCACTTTGGCCCCGCCGGCACTCGCGCCCGGCGGTGAGCTTGCGGCCAGCATTCCTGCGATCGTTAGCACTGCGAACGCCACGCCCGTCAACGGCCCGAGGCGGCTAAGTCGGGTCCACATCTCGTCGTCCTTTCGTGGTTAGCAAGACGGGATCCAGCGTGGCAGCCACCGCGACGCCTGTCGTCGCCAGCGCGGGCGATTTCGGGTCAGCCGGGCGGGCGATCGAGCATCCTCCTCGAGAAGGATGTCAGCGGCAGCGGCGGCCGGTATCGTCGTCCTGATGACCGCGTTCAGCATCCCTGCCGGTGCGCGCAGGTTGAGCTGGCAGGCAGTTGACATCGCGGCTGCGGTGCTGCTGACGTCGATCGCGGTTGCCCAGGTCGTGTCGTCCGCCCAGGCGACGCCGCGCGCGGTGATTGCCGCCGCGCTCTTCGCCTCGACGGTGGGGTGGTGTCGGCGCGCATCCGCCATCGCCGTGTGTGTTGGGCTTGTGAGCAGTGGGGTGCTGGTCGTGGTGGTCGGCATCGACCTCGCCGTCGCTCCGATCGTGACCGCGATCGCGTATTTCACGCTGGGGCGGAGATCCGCCGCAGCGAGCCGGTTGCCGGCCGATGCGCTGCTGGTCGCGGTCGCCTTGCCGCTGGCGGCGGCCAGCCCGGGAACAGGGTCACGTGTGATTGATGTGGCGTCTGTGTGGCTGTTCTTTGTCGCGGCGCCGTTCGTGGCCGGGCGGTGGGTGCGGCGTGGAACGCTTCTGGCGTGTGAGCTGCGCGGGCACATCGACGAGCTCAGCCGCCGGCAGCGCGAGCGGGCGCGGCGGGTGGCGGCGGAGGAGCGGGTGCGGATTGCGCGCGAGCTGCACGATGTGGTCGCCCACAACGTCAGCGTCATGGTCGTGCAGACCCAGGCGGCGCGGCGGGTTGCCACAGTCGATCTCGCTGTGGCGGGCACGGCCCTGCAAGCGGTCTCGGACTGCGGTCGCGAAGCGCTGGTCGACATGCGGCGGATGGTCGGCGTGCTGCACCGCGACGACCTCGAGCTTGCCACTCCCGGGCTCGTGCACCTGCCGTCGCTGCTGGAGCGAGTCGGGGCCTCGGGGCTCCGGGTAGACCTTGACTTGCGCGGGGCTCCGCGGCCGCTGCCGGCGGCCGTCGATTTGGCGGCTTACCGGCTCGCCCAGGAGGCCCTGACCAACGTGCTCAAGCATGCCGGCGCCACCACGGCATCGATCACGGTGGTGCACACGCCTGAAGCGGTTGAGTTGCAGATTCGCGACGACGGATACGGGCCGCAGGAGGGGCAGCCTTCCGGGCACGGTCTGATTGGTATGCGCGAGCGGATTGCCCTCTACGGCGGCGAAATGCACGCCGGCGGCCTTTCCGGCGGTGGGTTCGAGGTCACGGCCCGGATTCCGATCGACGCGGAGCGGCCGGCGTGAGACGCACGTCGCCGCGGATTTCGCCCGCGTGGGCCGACTCGCTGCTCGCGGCAGCCCTGCTCGTGATTTGCGAGGCGGAGGTGGTCGCGGACGTCCACGGCCCAGGCGCAAGATCTGCGGCGGTCGTGCTGACCGCGGCGCTCACGGTGCCCATCGCGTGGCGGCGGCGGGCGCCTTTGGCGGTCGCGTGCTGTGTGATGGCTGCTGTGGTGGCCCTGGCATTGGTGTTGCCGGCCTTCAACGCGCTCACCTCGCCGATGTTCGTGCTGTTCATCCCGCCGTACTCCGTCGCCGCGTACGAGCATTGCCGCCGTGCGCTGGCTGGGGTTGTGATCTGTCTGGCCGGCGCGATCCTCGTCAACCTGTTGCACCCCGATGGGCTGAGCTCGGTCGTCTTCAGCACCGGCATGGTCGGTGCGTCGTGGGCGGTCGGGCGGGCGCTCCGATCGCGGCGTCGGCTCGCCGACGAGCTTCACTTGACGGCCCAACGGCTTGCTTCGGAAGAGGAGGGCCGTGAACGGCTGGCGGTGGCGGACGAGCGCACGCGGATCGCGCGTGAGCTAAACGCGGCGGTCGCTCGCAGCATCAGCCAGATGGTCGTCCAGAGCGAAGCCGCACGGCGGCTGCTGGAGGTCGACCCCGAGCGGGCCGATGCCGCGATGGCCGGGCTCGAGCACGCGGGGCGCGAGACGCTCGTGGACATGCGCCGGATCCTCGGCGTGCTGCGGCGAATCGACGACGATCACGCGCTCGCGCCGCAGCCCGGGCTTGGTCAGATCGCTGCGCTGATCGAGCGTGCGTGTGCAGAGGGCCGTGTGGTGGCGCTGCGCGTGGACGGCGACCCCGGCCCCCTCCCGGCCAGCGTCGACATCAGCATGTACCGCATCATCTACGAGGCGCTGGCCACGACGGCCGACGGGGCGGTGGAGATCGTGCTGCGATTCGGTGAGGACGATCTCGCCCTGGACGTGGTCGCGGATCGAGCCGTGGCAGCCTGGCCGACGCCCTTGATGTGCGAGCGCACAACGCTCTGTGACGGCACGCTCGATCTGCGTCCAGACCATGGTGCGCAGACGCGGTTGCAGGTGCGAATGCCGCGGGTGCTCGTCGGGGCGCTGGCGTGAGCATCCGCGTGGTCATCGCCGACGACCAGGAGCTGATCCGCACCGGCTTTCGGATGATCCTGGAAACCGAGGACGATATCGAGGTGGTCGGGGAAGCCGCGACCGGCCGCGAGGCGGTGACCCTGGCTCGCAGGCTGCATCCCGACGTGGTGCTGATGGACATCCGCATGCCCGAGCTCGACGGGATCGAGGCGACCCGGCAGGTGACCGCGCTCGGCAGCGACCCGCCCACTCGGATCCTGATCCTGACGACCTTCGACCTCGACGAGTATGTGTTCGACGCGCTGCGTGCCGGGGCGAGCGGGTTCCTGCTGAAGGATGTCCGCGCGGATCAGCTGGCCTCAGGAGTGCGCATGATCACCGCGGGCGATTCGCTGCTTGCCCCGAGCATCACCCGGCGCCTGATCGACGAGTTTGCCGGCAGGCCCTCCTCTGACCACTATCCCGGACTGAGCGAGCTCACTCCCCGCGAGCTCGAGGTGCTGCAACTGATGGCAGCGGGCAACTCAAACGCCGAGATCGCCTCGCATCTCTTCATCGGCGAATCGACCGTCAAGACACACGTCGCACGCGTGCTCACGAAGCTCGGCGTACGCGACCGAGTGCAAGCCGTGGTGGCGGCCTACGAAGCGGGCGTTGTGACACCCGGCCAGCGCAAAGCCGGCACCGATCATTAAGCAGCACACGCGCAGCTATTCGGCCGTTCCTTTGTGGTCTTGCCGGCGATCGCGTAGGTCGTCGCGCGGCTGCTCTAGTTGGCGCCCGGCCCCGACGTGCAAGCGTTCACCGGCGCGCTCCAAGGAGTCCGCGCCGACAAGGGCGTCTTCATCACCACGAGCCGCTTCACCGAGGACGCCCGCAGCTACGCCGCTGGCATTCAAACCCGCATCGTCCTGATCGACGGAGCCGAGTTGGCCGAACTCATGATCGACCACGGCGTCGGCGTCTCCACCGCCCGCACCTTCGAGCTAAAGCGCCTCGACGAGGACTACTTCGACTCCGACCTGGCCGAGGCGTAGGACAGGCGGCCCCTCGCAACA
>JBOHBE010000282.1:0-4307 GCA_050698235.1 Gaiellales bacterium | reverse complement strand
AGGTGCGGGCGGTCGGGCCGATCGACGTCGTGATCCCGATGCTGCACGGGCCGTTCGGCGAGGACGGGACGGTGCAGGGCATGCTCGAGCTGCTCGACGTCCCGTACGTCGGCTCGGGCGTCCTGGCCTCGGCGCTCACCATGGACAAGGACAAGGTGAAGACGGTGCTGGCAGCGGCGGGGATCCAGTGCGCCAAGAGCGTCACGTTCCGGGCACAGACCGTCCACGATGTCGACGTCGAGGCGGAGCTCGCCAAGGCCGAGATCGGCGTCCCGTGCTTCGTGAAGCCGGCCCGGCTGGGCTCGAGCGTCGGCATCTCGAAGGTGACGGGCATCGACGGCCTGCGCCCGGCGCTCGACCTCGCGTTCCAGCACGACTCGAAGGTGCTGGTCGAGGAGATGGTGCGCGGGATCGAGGCCGAGTGCGGCGTCCTCGGAAACCACAACCCGATGGTGAGCGTCGTCGGCCGGCTGCACGTGAACGCCGACTGGTACGACTACTCCGCCAAGTACGAGCCGGGCGGGATGGACCTCGAGACCCCGGCCGACCTACCCGAGGAGGTCACCGCCGAGGTGCAGCGAGTGGCGCTCCTCGCCTTCGAGGTGTGCGAGTGCGCCGGGATGGCCCGGATCGACTTCTTCATCACCGACGAGGGCGCCGTCGTCGTGAACGAGATCAACACGATCCCCGGATTCACGGAGACGAGCGTGTACGCACGGCTCTTCGAGGCGTCGGGAATCACCTACCCGCACCTACTCGACCGGCTGGTCGAGCTGGCCATCGAACGACACCGCGAAGACCAACAATTCCGCCACTAGCCTCTGGGCGGGCTAGAAGTCGATCGGCATGATGCCGTCGTCCTCGAGCGCGCGCATGAAGCGCTCCAGGGCGTCGGCCATGTTCTCGCGCGTGATGCGCTCGAGCTCGTCGATGAGGGCGTCGGTGCCGGCGTTCAGCAGGTCGTCGTACCGCTCGACCTCGTCCTGGGCGAAGACGTCGCTTCCCATCCAGCGGCAGTCGGGGCAGCGCACGTCGAGGCGCCAGCTGCGCTCGTCGACCTCATGCCAGTCCACGGGGTGCACGCGGTCGGAGTCGCACTCGGGGCAGATCTCGATGCGCCGGACCCGAACCTGGGACTCGCCGGCGGGAGGCGGCTCGATCGGCGCCTCGACCCCGTCGGCGGCCAGGTAGACGAGCTCGACGGTCTTCCCGCTGGGGAGCGTAATTTTCTTGGTGTGGAATTCTGGCATGTTTGCTGGATGTTAAGAAAATACTGCGCTTGCACACACCTGTATCGGCGACATTTGCCCCAGCTTGAGCGCCAGTTCGGCCGTGCTACGATCCGGGACGTGAACCCGATCACCGGCATCTGACGACGCTGCTCACGCGCTGAGCGCGTGTCCCGTTTACGTCTTGCCCGCGGCCCTCGGGCCGCCACCCGATCGGAGCTCACCTGACCACCGCCCCCCGCACTGCAATCCGCCGTATCGCGCTCGCCCGCCTCGTCTCGCTGACGGGCGGCGAGGCCGCGTACATCGCGCTCATGGTCGCGATCTACGACGCCACGGGCTCGGCGGCCTGGATGTCGGCGACGCTCCTCCTGACGTGGGGCGCCACCGGCCTCTTGACGCCGTTCGGCGGCGCGCTGGGCGATCGCTTCGACCGTCGGACGGTCATGATCACGTCCGACCTCGCAGCGGCGGTCGCGATCGCGTGCCTGGCGCTGACCAGCACGCCCGCGATCATGCTCGCGATCGCCCTCCTCTCGGCGGCGGCCCAGGCCCCGTTCTACTCTGCGTCCACCGCTGCCGTGCCGAACCTCGTCGAGGCCGACCAGGTCGCGTGGGCCAACGGCACGGTCGCGGTCGGGCGAAACGCCGGACAGGTGCTCGGCCCCGTCATGGGCGGCGTCCTTGTGGGCGTGACCGCCCCGTCGGTGGTCTTCCTGCTGAACGCGGCCTGCTTCGTGGCCTCGGCCGCCCTCGTCAAAACCGTGCACGGCCGATTCTCGGACCGCGTGACGGCGGAGTCCGACGAGCACCGCGGCGTCCGGGCGGGCTTCCGCTTCCTGTTCGGCGACCCGGTGCTGCGCATGATCACGCTCGCGTGGGTCGTGCTGCTCGCCGGGGTCGGCCCGGTGCTCGTCGCCGAGCTCCCGCTGGCACGGAGCTTCGGCGTCGGCTCGACCGGCTACGGCCTCCTGGCGGGCTCCTGGGGCGCCGGCGCCATCGCCGGCTCGTTCCTGGGCCAGCGGCTCGGATCGCGCCGTGAACGGGCTGTCATGATCGCGAGCGCCGCCGGCATGGCGGCCGGCTTTGCCGTGATCGGAGTTGCCGGGTGGTTCGCGATGGTCCTGTTCGGGATGGCCTTTGCCGGCGTGGCCGAGGGCGCCGGGAGCGTGGCCGAGCAGGGCATCGTGCAGCGGCGCACGCCAGATGCCGTCCGATCACGCGTGATCGCAGCCAGCGAGGCCGCCCTGCTGGTCGCGTTCGCGGCCTCGTTCGGGTTCGCGCCGCCGATCATCCACTTCGCCGGCGTTCAGGGCACGTACGTGATCGCCGCCGCGGCGTCCATTGCCGCGGCGGCGATCCTCGTTCCCGCGATGCGGCGTCTAGCCGCGTCCGCCGAAGTCGGCGGTGACGTAGACGCCCGCGCTGCCTCCCCACGAGCCTCGGGCCACGCCGAGGCCGACCGACCGGTAGTGCCCACTTAGGAGATTCGCGTTGTGCTCGGGCGATGCGCGCCACATGCGCATGACGCCCTTGGCCGTCATCGATCCGGCCGCGAGGTCCTCACCGATGTACGTGCCGCGGTATCCCCAGTAGCGGATCCGCGTGATCCACGAGGCCCCCGTCGAGGCCGAGTGCGACAGCATGTGGTGCTTCGCCATGTCCCCGCTGTGCGCCTGGGCGGCCTGGCGGAGGTGGATCTTGACGCGCAGCGAGTGACGTCCGTGCGTCGCACGGTAGTGATTGATGCGCTGCGCGAGCGCATGCCGAAATTGCTTGAGCGATCCCGCGTGGGCAGCGGCAGGAACCGCGACCGCGAGCACCAGCGCCACCAGGACCACACCTGCTATCCGAACCTTCATGCAACCCTCCCGAAGAGTCGGCCGGGCAGCACCGTAGCGGCCGATTCACCGTTCGGGAACGGGCTTAACGAAGTGTTTGGGGAGTCTTTACTCGCCCTCCCAAATGTAAAGAACTCGTGCCTCTAGAGGTTCGACGTTGCGGCGAGCGACGAGTCCGCGCACGTCGCCTCGACGGCGACGGCGAGGATGTCGAGCGCCTCGTCGACCTGCTCGTCGGTGGCAACGAGCGACACCAGCACGCGGATGCAGTTCGAGTGGACGCCGGCCTGAAGCAGGATCAGACCCGACTGGAGCGCCGCCTCGCGCACGGCCGCCGCAAGGGCCGGCGCCGGCTCCTTCGACTGCGGGCTCTGGACGAACTCGAGCGCCAGCATCGGCCCAATGCCGCGCACGTCGCCGATCTGGTCGAACCGGGCCTGAAGCTCCTCGAACCGGCTGCGGATCCGCTCGCCGATCGCGACTCCACGCTCGAGCAGTCCGCCCTCCAGCTCCTCGATCACCGCGAGGGCGGCGACGCACCCGAGCGGCGATCCGACGAACGTGCCGCCGATCGAGCTGTCGGGAGCCGCATCCACGATGTGGGCCTTGCCGAGCACGCCTGACATCGGCACGCCGGCGGCGATCGACTTGGCCACGACCAGCAGATCGGGCTCGATCCCGAAGTGCTCGATGGCGAAGAACTTGCCGGTGCGGCCGAACCCGGACTGCACCTCATCGACGACGAGCACGATCCCGTGCTTCGACGCGAGCTCGCGCACGCCGTGCACCCACTCGACGGGAGGGACCACGAATCCGCCCTCGCCCTGGACGGGCTCGAAGACGATCGCGGCCACGTTCTCGGCGGCGACGTGCGTGGTCAGCATCCGCCGCAGCGCGTCGAGCGCCTCTCCGGCGGGGTCGGAGCCCGGCCACCGGTACGGGTTGGGGAACGGCGCGCGGTAGACCTCGGGGGCGAACGGGCCCATCCCGGCCTTGTACGGATGCTGCTTCGACGTGAGCGACATCGCCATGAGCGTGCGGCCGTGGAACGCGCCGTCGAACGCGATCACCGCCTGGCGCCCCGTGGCGTGCCGGGCAATCTTGACGGCGTTCTCGACGGCCTCGGCGCCGGAGTTGAAGAACGCGGCCTTCTTGGGGCCCGAGATCGGCGTCCGCTCGAGCAGCCGCTCGGCCAGTTCGACATAGGACTCGTACGGCAGGATCGTGAAGTCAGTGT
>JBOHBE010000281.1:0-3197 GCA_050698235.1 Gaiellales bacterium | reverse complement strand
CAGCTCGCGCTTCACCGCCTCCTCGGCCGTCTCACCGGGCTCGACGCCACCGCCGGGGAACCAGTAGAAGCCCTCCTTGGCCGGGTCGTGGGTGCGGTCGAGCAGCACGTTGCCCTCGGTGTCGGGGATGACGGCCCGGGCCCGCAGGGTCATGTCGGGCGGGCCGCCAGATGATTGATCCCATGTCACCGTGATGTCCTGGGCGGCGAGAACCGAGCCACGCAAGGACGCAGGGAGGGCCAATATCCAAGCGATATTGGCCCGACCGAGGACGCCGCGAGGCGACGGTTCGCAGCCGCAGCGCCGCCACCGATCTCCGACCGACCACCGGCGGACGTCCAGGCGTGCGGGGGCATGGGATCAATCATCTAGCCTGCGAGTGCACGCTCCGCCTCGCGGTCAGCCTCGTACACCGGCAGCACCCGGCGGAGGTACTCGCCCGTGTGGCTGCCCGGAGTCTCGGCGACCTCCTCGGGAGTGCCCTGCGCGACGATCTCGCCGCCCGCGTCGCCGCCCTCCGGCCCCAGGTCAAGCACCCAGTCGGACTGCTTCACGACGTCGAGGTTGTGCTCGATGACGAGCACCGTGTTCCCGGCGTCGACCAGGCGCTGGAGCACCTGGAGCAGCTTCTCGATGTCGAACATGTGCAGGCCCGTGGTCGGCTCGTCGAGGATGTAGAGCGTCCGCCCGGTCGCGACCTTCGAGAGCTCGGTCGCCAGCTTCACGCGCTGGGCCTCGCCGCCCGACAGCGTCGTCGCCGGCTGGCCGAGGCGCATGTAGTCGAGGCCGACATCGTGCAGCGTCTGGAGGCGGCGCCGGATCTTGGGGATCTTCGTGAAGAAGTCGAGCGCCTCCTCGATCGACATGTCGAGGACGTCGGCGATCGACTTGCCCTTGAACTTCACCTCGAGCGTCTCGCGGTTGTACCGCTGCCCGTGGCACGCCTCGCAGTTGATGTAGACGTCGGGCAGGAAGTGCATCTCGATCTTGATCGTGCCGTCGCCGCGGCAGGTCTCGCACCGCCCGCCCTTGACGTTGAACGAGAACCGGCCCGGCTTGTAGCCCCTGGCCCTGGCGTCGGGCGACGTCGAGTAGAGCGCGCGGATGTGGTCGAAGAGGCCGGTGTACGTCGCGGCGTTCGATCGCGGCGTGCGGCCGATCGGCGACTGGTCGATGTCGATGACCTTGTCGAACACGTCGATGCCGCGCACGGCCGAGTGCCGCCCCGGCTTCGTCCGGGCCCTGTTCAGCCGGTTGGCGAGCGACTTGAAGACGACCTCGTTCACGAGCGTCGACTTGCCCGACCCGCTGACGCCGGTCACGCAGATGAACTTGCCGACCGGGAGCTCGACGTCGATGTCCTTCAGGTTGTGCTCGGCCGCGCCCTCGATCCGGAACCAGCCGGCGTCGTGGATGCGCCGGTCCGGCGTCGGGATGACGCGCCGGCCCGACAGGTACGCGCCCGTGATCGACTCCTTGGCGCGGGCCACCTGGGCGGCCGAACCGCTGGCGACGACCCGTCCGCCGTGCTCGCCGGCACCCGGGCCCATGTCGACCAGGAAGTCGGCGGCGCGGATCGTCTCCTCGTCGTGCTCGACGACGATGACCGTGTTCCCGAGGTCGCGCAGGCGCTCGAGCGTGGCCAGGAGGCGGGCGTTGTCGCGCTGGTGCAGGCCGATCGACGGCTCGTCGAGGATGTAGAGCACGCCCATCAGCGACGCGCCGATCTGGGTGGCCAGGCGGATGCGCTGCGCTTCGCCGCCCGAGAGCGACGCCGCAGTGCGGTTCAGCGTGAGGTAGCCGACCCCGACGTTCTCGAGGAACACGAGCCGCTCGCGGATCTCGCGCAGGATGCGCGCGCCGATCGCCCGCTCGGTGTCGGTGAGCACGAGGCCGTCGACGAACTCGATCGCCGTCGTGACCGACATTCGCGTGAGCTCGGCGATGTTGATGCCGCCGATCGTCACGGCGAGGCTCGTGGGCTTCAGGCGGTCGCCGTGGCACGCGGGGCACGGCTTGAGTGCCATGTACTCCTCGATCCGCTCCTTCTGGTAGCTCGAGTCCGTGTCGCGGTAGCGGCGGTCGAGGCTCGGGAGGATGCCCTCGAACGCCAGCGTGTAGCTGCGCTTTCTGCCCATCGAGTTGCGGTAGCTCACGTAGAGCTTCTCGCCGCCTGTGCCGTTCAGGAAGAGCTCGCGCTGGGCCTCGGGAAGGTCCTGCCACGGTGTCTCGAGATCGATCTCGTACCTGTCGGCGATCGCCTGGATCACCTGCTCGTAGAAGCTCGAGTTGATGACCGTCCAGGGCACGAGCGCGCCCTGGGAGATCGAGAGCGACGGGTCGGGGACCACGAGGTCCGGGTCGATCTCGCGCTGCGAGCCGAGGCCCGTGCACCGTGGGCACGCCCCGTGCGGCGAGTTGAACGAGAAGATGCGCGGCGCGAGCTCGGGGAGCGACACGCCGTCGTCGGGGCAGGCGAACTTCTCGGAGTACGTGACGGTCGCGCCGTCGACGATCGCGACCTCGACGAGGCCCTCGGCGAGCCGCAGCGCGGTCTCGATCGAGTCGGTCAGGCGCGTCCGCAGCCCCTCCTTCATCACCAGCCGGTCGACCACCACCGAGATCGAGTGGCGTATCTGCTTATCGAGGTCGATCGGCTCCTCGAGCAGGCGGTCCTCGCCGTCGACCTTGACGCGCGTGAAGCCGTCGGCCCGGAGCTGCTCGAACAGGTCCTTGTACTCGCCCTTGCGCGTTCGCACGACGGGCGCGTCGACGGTGAACCGCGTCCCCTCCGGGAGCGCCAGCACCTGCTCGACGATCTGCTCGGCCGACTGGCCCGAGATCTCGCGCCCGCACGTCGGGCAGTGCGGCCGGCCGACGCGCGCGTAGAGAAGGCGCAGATAGTCGTAGATCTCGGTGACCGTGCCGACCGTGGACCTGGGGTTGTGGCCGGCGCTTTTCTGTTCGATGGAAATCGCGGGCGAAAGGCCCTCGATTGAATCGACGTCGGGTTTCTCCATGAGACCGAGGAACTGGCGGGCGTACGCCGAAAGCGATTCGACGTATCGGCGCTGACCCTCGGCGTAGATGGTATCGAAGGCAAGCGATGACTTCCCGGAACCAGACAGACCGGTGATAACCGTGAGTCGGTCGCGAGGAATCGTGACGTCGATGTTTCTAAGGTTGTGCTCGCGGGC
>JBOHBE010000280.1:0-21134 GCA_050698235.1 Gaiellales bacterium | reverse complement strand
CGCCTGGCCCCACGGGTCTTCTCGTGAGCAGCGCGTCCACCACCAAGCCGCCGTCTGTCGGCCTTCGCGGCCGCCTCTCGGCGTTCCTCTACCGGCGCCGGCCGGTGAAGCTGCTCCTGCTTCTGTTGCCGCCCATGAGCTGGATCGTGATCGTCTATCTCGCCGCGCTCGTGGTGCTCCTCATGACGTCGCTTTGGGTCGAGGACGAGCTCTCGGGCCACATCATCCACACCTGGACGCTCGACAACTTCCGCCAGCTCTGGGATCAGCCCGCCAACCGGATCATCACCCGCAACACCCTGGTGATGGCGATCGTCGTCACGATCACCGACGCGCTCTTGGCGTTCCCGCTCGCCTACTACATGGTCCGCATGGCACGGCCGCAGGTGAGGGCGCTCCTCTTCGTCGGCGTCCTCATGCCGCTCTGGTCGAGCTACCTGATCAAGGCGTACACCTGGCGGCTGATCACGTCGCAGGACGGCCCGCTCAACTGGGCGCTCGGGAAGGTCGGCCTGGGGCCGCTCGACATCGCGTTCACCTACACGGCGATGTGGCTCGCCTTCAGCTATCTGTGGCTGCCCTACATGGTGCTCCCGGTCTACGCCGCCCTGGAGCGGGTTCCGTCGTCGTTCCTCGAGGCGTCTGCCGACCTCGGCGGGCGGTCCTGGATCACGTTCCGGAAGATCATCTGGCCGCTCGCCCTTCCGGGGATCGCGGCCGGTTCGATCTTCACCTTCTCGCTCACGCTCGGCGACTACGTCGCGCCCGACCTGGTGGGCGGCAACAACCACGACTTCATCGGAAACGTCATCTTCCGCTCCCAGGGCGTCGCCCAGGACCTGCCGTTCGCGGCGGCGTTCGCGTGCGTCCCCGTCGTCATCGTGACCATCTACCTGGTGCTCATGAAGCGCCTCGGCGCCTTCGAGGCCCTGTGATCTGATGGAGCCGCTCCCCGTCAGGATCGCAATCCGCGTCGCGTCGCTCTTCGTGATGCTCTTCCTGTACCTGCCGCTGGCCGTGATCGTGCTCTACGCCTTCAGCGCGTCCAAGATCCCGGGCTGGCCGATCACGAACTACTCGACCCACTGGTTCCGGCTCGCGTGGAACGACCAGTTCGCGCGCGACGCCGTGGTGAACTCGTTCTCGGTCGGCCTGCGCGCCGCGGCGATGGCGCTCGTCCTGGGAACGTGCGTCGCGTTCGCGCTGTCGCGGTTCCGCTTCTTCGGCCAGAACGTGATCTCGCTCCTCTTCGTGCTCCCGATCGCCCTCCCGGGGATCGTGACGGGCATGGCCCTGCTCTCGGCGATCGAGTACCTGAACATCCAGCCGTCGCTCTGGACGGTCGTCGCCGGCCACGCCACGTTCTGCATCGTCGTCGTCTTCAACAACGCGGTCGCGCGCCTTCGGCGGACGTCGACGTCGTTCGAGGAGGCGTCGATGGATCTCGGAGCCGACGGCTGGCAGACGTTCCGCCATGTGACCCTGCCAAACCTCTCGACGGCACTCGTCGCGGGCGGCCTGCTCGCATTCGCGCTCTCGTTCGACGAGGTCGTCGTGACCCTCTTCACGGCCGGCCCCCAGCAGACGCTGCCTCTGTGGATCTACGAGCAGTTCAAGCTCCCCAACACCGCTCCAGAAGCCAATGCGGTGGCGGTCTTCGTGATCGCCCTGACGGCCCTTCCGGTGTATCTCGCGCAGCGCCTGATGCGCGACACCGGCGGCATCGCCGGCAGATAGCGAACAGTCAGGCGCTGCAACCCGCCGCAGGCTTTGGTAGCCTGCTCCCCCATGTCGTTCGCCCGTGGCCAGGCGCGCCGTTGCGCGCCGTCGACCCGAGCGCTTGTGGTCTTGGCAGTGCTGGGCGTCGCCGTGGTCGCGGCGATGTCGGCCGCTCCCGCCTCGGCGGACACGCTCTCGCAGAAGCGCGCGCAGGCCCAGGCCGCCGAGCGGCACCTCGCCGCCATCCAGCACGAGGCCGAGGCGCGGATCGAGGCCTACGACGCGATCCACCAGAAGTTCGTCAACACGCGGAACGCGCTGCGGCTGAACCGCCAGTCGCTGCAGGTCGCGCGGGCAAACCTCAAGGCGGCCGAGGCGCGGCTCACTGCCAGCCTCACCGAGACGTACAAGACCGGCGGCGAGGACGCGGTCGCCTACCTCCTGGCGGCCCGGTCGATCGGCGAGCTCGTCGACCAGATGCAGGTCATGCAACGCGTGAACGGCATCAACAAGACCCTGCTGAACCAGGTGACGCACTACAAGGCCGAGGTGACGACCCGCCAGGCGCGCCTCGCGAAGCAGCTGAAGCTCGTGAAGGCCCAGCAGAAGGCGTCAGCCGCGGCGAAGCGGCAGGTGCTCGCGGCGCTCGATCGTCAGAAGACCTACATCAGCAACCTGAAGGCGTCGATCCAGCGGATCATCACCGAGCGCCAGAACGCGGCCCAGCGGGCGGCCCAGGCCGCCGCCGGGGCGACGGGGACGACCCTCGGCGACATCCCGGCGCCGCCGTCGAGCACGCTGGGCGGCCAGGCCGTCGCGATCGCCGAGCAGTACCTCGGCGTGCCGTACGTGTGGGGCGGCGCCAGCCCCGACGGCTTCGACTGCTCGGGCCTCGTGATGTACGTCTACGCCCAGCTCGGCGTCTCGCTGCCGCACAACGCGTACGCGCAGTATGGGGCGCTCCCGCACGTCCCGGTGAGCGACCTCGAGCCCGGCGACCTCGTGTTCTTCTACGGCTTCAACCACGTCGCGATCTACATCGGCGGCGGGATGATCATCCACGCGCCGCACACCGGGACGGTCGTGCAGATCGCGAGCATGTCGGGCGAGGGCGCGATCGCCGGCGCCGCCCGCGTTCCGGGCTGATCTAAGCCGAGGTCGCTAGGAGCCCTGCCGGTCGAGCCAGCGAGCCGCGGTCTCGCCGGTGTCGAGCACGTGCGCGTGAAGCAGGCGCCGAGCCCGGCGGGCGTCGCCGGCGACGAGCGCCTCGGTGATGCGGTCGTGGTCGTCGGCCGACCTGGGGATGATGTCGGGGTCGTCCGCGAACGTCCGCCAGGCGATCGAGCGCGGCACCGCGTTCTGGAGCGACTGGACCGTGTCGCGGAGCGGGGGGCAGGACGCTGCCGCGAGGATGACGTTGTGGTAGAGCTCGTTCGCCTGGGACCACTGCTCGCAGACGATCGCCCGGCCGCGGTCGTCGCCGGCCGCGAGCGCTCCGTAGCGGGTGAAGCCCGTTCGCAGGAGGGCCTGGGCGGCCTCGATGTCGCTTCGGTCATAGCCCGTGAGCCGGCCCGATGCCCGCTCGGCGGCCAGCCCCTCGAGCTCCGCGCGCACCAGGTAGACGTTGCGGCACTCCTCCGCCGAGAACTGGCGTACGAGCGCCCCGCGGTGGCCGAGCTGCTCGACGAGGCCGAGCGCCTGGAGCTGGCGCAGCGCCTCCCGCACGGGGGTGCGGCTCACGCCGAAGCGCGCGGCGAGGTCCTCCTGGCGCAGGCGCGTCCCGAGCGGGATCCGCCCGGTGATGATCTCGGCCTGGAGCTCGTGCGCCAGGTCGTCGGCGCGCGAGAGGCCGCGGGTCGTCGGTTGCTCCATGGTCAAAGTATTTCACCTCAGACCCAAGAACCCATCCTTGAATCCAGTGAGTTGCAGTTTGGATCCAAAATGAGTAGGGTGCGCGACCATGTCCACCACCGCCGACGCCAAGCTCCCCGCCATCGAGCACATCAAGGCCCGGAAGGACGGGCTCGACGTGCTCGCCGACATCTACCGCTACGCCGAGCTGGGGTTCGCGGCCATCGAGCCCGACGACCTCGCCCTCTTTCGCTGGTACGGCATCTACACGCAGCGCGCCGAGCAGTCGGCGGCGTCTGGCGATCCGGGCCCGTCCGAGGACACCGACGGGTACTTCATGCTGCGGATCAAGTTCCCGAACGGCGTCGTCACCGCCGATCAGCTGCGGGCGGTCGGTCGCCTGTCGGAGCGGTACGGGCGCGGCATGGGCGACATCACGACCCGCCAGAACATCCAGCTCCACTGGCTTCGGATCGAGGACATGCCGGTCATCCTCGACGAGCTGAACGCCGTCGGCCTCTCGTTCACCCAGGCCTGCGGTGACGTGTGGCGGAACGTGGTCGGTTGCCCGCTCGCAGGCGTCGACGGGCACGAGCTCATCGACTCGCGGCCGCTGATCGAGGAGCTCGAGCACACGTTCGTCGGCGACCGGGCCTTCTCGAACCTGCCGCGCAAGTTCAAGGTGTCGGTGTCGGGGTGCCTGCACCGCTGCGCGCAGCACGAGATCAACGACATCGGCCTGGTGGCCGTCGAGAAGGACGGCGTGGTGGGCTACGACGTCTGGGTCGGCGGCGGGCTCGGCGCGTCAGCCCGCATGGGCCGGCGGCTCGACGCCTTCGTGCTCCCGGAGGAGGCGGCCGAAGTGTGCCGCGCGATCACCGAGATCTTCCGCGACGAGGGCAAGCGCACCAAGCGCACGCGGGCCCGCATCAAGTTCCTGGTCGACGAGTGGGGCGTCGAGCGGCTGCGCGACGAGGTCGAGCAGAAGCTCGGCCGCGCGCTTCCCACCTCCCTCGTGCCGGGCGACCCGGTCGATCCGCACCGCGACCACCTGGGCGTCCACCCGCAGGCCCAGCCTGGCCTCTACTACCTGGGCGCGACGACGCTCCGGGGACGGTTCACCGGCGACCAGATGATCGCCGTTGCCGACATCGCCGACCGCTTCGGCTCGGGTGCGCTTCGGTGCACGAACCGCCAGAACATCATCGTGCTCGACGTGCCCGACGGGCAGGTCGACGAGGCGGCCGCATCACTTCGCGACATCGGCCTTCCGACCGAGGCGTCGACGTACCGGCGCGGCGTCATCTCGTGCACGGGCATGGAGTTCTGCAAGCTCGCAATCGTCGAGACCAAGGAGCGGGCCGCCGAGCTGATCGAGCACCTCGAGCGCCGCGTGGGCGACATCGCCGGGTCGCTTCGGATCAACCTGAACGGCTGCCCCAACGCCTGCGCCCAGTACCAGGTGGCCGACATCGGCCTCCAGGGCGGCATCGCCCGTCTGCCCGACGGCCGGCGCGTCCAGGGCTTCATACTCCATATCGGCGGCCGGCTCGGGGCCGACGCCGGGTTCGCCCGCCGGGTCGCATCCAAGGCGATGCCCGCCGACGACGCCCGGTACGCGGTCGAGCGGATCGTCCGCGCCTACGCGGGCGAGCGGCCGGCCGACGGCACGTTCGCAGCGTGGGCGGCGGAGCAGTCCGACAGTCGCCTCGCCGCCCTGGCCGGGGTCGCGGTGGCCCGCGAGCCGGCCGAGGCGGCGGCGTAGCGGCTCGATGAACGTGTAAGCCGGCCGACGGGTTCGCTGGGCCCCGCCCCCTATCCTTTGACGGATGACCGCGGCCGTCGCCTCGACACGCGGGATCGTCAAGGGGTTCGGCACGGCGTCGGCGCGGCGGCTGGTGCTGGACCGAGTCGACCTCGACCTCCGGGCGGGCGAGCTGGTGGCGGTGGTCGGGCGGTCGGGCTCGGGGAAGTCGACGCTGCTTCATCTCCTCGGCGGCCTCGAACGGGCCGACGCCGGCCAGATCGAGGTTGCCGGAGTTCGCGTGGATCGGGCGAGCGAGCGGGAGCTGGTCGCGCTCCGCCGGCACAAGATCGGGTTCGTGTTTCAGTTCTTCCACCTCATTCCCGAACTGACCGGCGCCGAGAACGTGATGCTGCCGGCGCGGCTCGCGGGTGACGGTGCGCTTGCCCGTGAACGCGCGCTGGGGCTGATCGATCGGCTGGGAGTCTCGGACGCGTCGGCCCGCCTGCCCGGCGTCCTCTCGGGCGGGGAGCAGCAGCGGCTGGCCGTCGCGCGCGCTCTCGTGAACGACCCGGTCGTCGTGCTCGCCGACGAGCCGACGGGAAATCTGGACGAGGACTCCGGACGCGAGGTGCTCGGTCTGCTGCGGTCGCTCGCCGACGAGGGCCGATCGGTGCTGCTCGTAACGCACGAGCCCGAGGCAGCCACACTGGCCGATAGGGTTCTCCACCTGCGCGGCGGCCTGCTCGAGCCGTGAGAGCGGCCGCATCCGTCGCGTTGGCGACCCTCCGGCGTCACCGCGGCCAGACGCTCATCACTGCGGCCGGCATCGCGGCCGTCTCGGCCATGATCGCCGCGGCGGTGACGGCGGGAGTCGGGCTCCAGAGCGGGTTCGACCGGGCGGCCGGCCGCGCCGACCTTCCGGACGTCATCGCGACGTTCGACAATCGCAACCTTGCCGCTGTGCGGCGCCGGGTTGGCGCCCTTCCGAACATCGCCGCCGTCTCGTACCGGCTGCGGGAGCGGCGCGTGCACGTCTCGGGCGGGGACGGCCGCCGGATCAGCAGCGGCCAGGTCGAGGGCGTCAGGCCGGGCCGGCGAGGCTACGCGGTTGTCTCGGGCCGCGATCTGAGCGGCGCCCCGGGCGAAGCCGTCGTCGAGCGGGGGCTGGCGCAGGAATGGCACATCGGCCCGGGTGCCCGGATCCGCATGGACACGCTGAGCGGCCCGGTCTCCGAGACCGTGGTCGGCGTGGCCGTTGCGCCCGACAACGTCGCGTACCCGCTCGCCAGCGAGGCCCGGATCTGGATGCCATACGCCGCTGTCCGAAGCAGCTTCGCGCCCGGGGGCAGCGTGGAGGTGAACGAGGCGCTG
The DNA here is from genome assembly GCA_050698235.1 of Gaiellales bacterium. Taxonomy (GTDB): domain Bacteria; phylum Actinomycetota; class Thermoleophilia; order Gaiellales; family JAICJC01; genus JAICJC01. The sequence continues at coordinate 14,446 of JBOHBE010000280.1, read as the reverse complement.
GTGTGGGTCCGCGACCGCTCCCAGCTCGGTGTGACGCTCGAGCAGGCGCGCACGGCGAGCTTCGGCATCGGCGGCCTCGTGTTCGTGACGCGGTCCGGGCTCAAGGTGTTCGTCGACCAGGCGGCCGGGATCGTGATCGGGCTGCTCGTGGGTTTCTCGGTGGTCGCGCTGGGTGGCGCGGCGGTGATGCTCGCCGCCGCGGCGCGGGTCGACGCACAGCGGCGGCTGGAGGCGCTGGCGACGATGCGCGCGCTCGGCGCGTCACGGCGCCGCCTGGTCGCGATGGTGGCGCTGGAGAAGGCCATGCTGGCGGTCCCGGCAGCGCTGGCCGGGGGTGCACTGGGGTGCGCGGCGGCCCTCGGCCCGACCGATCGCCTGCTCGAGACGCTCGACCAGTTCCCGCCGGGCGCGGCGCTGCTCGCTCCGCTGGCGCTGGCGCTCGCGGGGGTTGTGGCGGTCGTAACGGCGGTGACCGTATGGCCGACGTGGCGTGCGTGCGGCCGCGACATCGCGCCGATGCTCCGCTCGGCGGAGCTGGCCGCCGAACCGCGCGGCCGTGCGCTTCCGGCTGGCTCGGCAGGGCTCGGGATGCGGATGGTCGTGGCGCGGCCCGCTCGCACGCTCGCGACGAGCCTCGTCCTGGCCGCCTCGGGCGGGATCGTTCTGCTCATGCTGGCGCTCGCGGGGCTGCTCGATGCGCTGGAGCACGACCCAGGTGTCGTCGGCAAGCGCTATCAGCTCACGACGCGTGGGAGCGCGAGCGCGGTCGCCCGAGCGAGGACGCTCCCCGGCGTGGCGGCCGCCGCGCGCCGGTTCCGGTTCGACGCCGCCGATGCGTTCGACCTCGGCCAGGCGTTCCAGATCATCGCCTACTGCGGCGACCGGCTCCGGTTCGAGGCCCCCGCTCTCAGCTCGGGCCGGCGTGCTGTCCGTCCCGGCGAGGCGGAGGTTGGGCGGGGGCTCGCGACGGCGCTCGGACTCCGGCCGGGGGCGGCGCTGGCCGCCGCGTTCCCCGACGGCGATGAGGCGCGCTTCCGCGTCGTCGGCGTCGTTGACGCGCTCGACAATGACGGCCGCATCGCCTACGTGCAGCCGCGGCCGCGCATCTGCGACTTCCAGGGAGGGGTGACCGTCGTCCAACTCGCGGCGGGTGCCAGCCCGGCGTCGGTGGCGGCCGCCCTGGGTCGCAGCGGGCGCCCGGCGCAGACCGTCGGCGGTGTGACGTCGAATGACGCGTCGTTCCTCGGCGTCCTGGCGGCGCTCCTCCGGACGATCGCCGCCCTCGACGGCGTCGTCTGCGCCTACGTCGTCGCTCAAATGATGCTTCTCACCGCTCGGGAGCGCCGGTCGGCGGTGGCGGTCCTACGTGCGTGCGGCGCGAGCCGGAGCCAGGTGGCTGCGGTCTTCGCCGGTGCCGTGCTGCCGGCGGCGGCGCTCGCCGTGCCCGTCGCGGTCGTCCTCCAGCGGACGGTGCTCGGGCCGTCCGTCTCGCACCTCGCCGCGTCGTACGTCGCAATCTCGCTGCGGGCGGACGCAACCGACGTGGCGATCATGCTCGCCGGTTTCGCGCTGATCACCGCGGGCGCGGCGGCCTGGGTGTCGGGCCAGGCGACCCGCGAACCGATCATGCGCGCGATGCGCGATGCGTAGCTCGCTCTAGGGCTTGTAGAGACGGGCGTTGCGGTCGCCGGGCCTTCCGGCGTACCCCTGGGGGCGCCCGCCCTGGTAGTCGAGGTACGCCAGCCGCCTGGCGACGTTGGCGAGCCGCGAGCGCGGGTCGGCATTCAGCATCCATGTCTCGAGGACGACGCCCCCGCCCGCCGTTGCCACGAGGCGGAACGCGCGGGCCTGCTGTGGGTAGTCGATCAGCGACGATGTCGTGATCAGCCAGTAGCCGCCCGCCGGAGTCAGGCGGGGCGCGATGGTGTTGCGGTGAACATCCCCGGCGACGGCCGCGACCACCCTCGGGTCGCGGTCGAGGAGCGCAAGCGCCCGGTGCCCCAGGTGGGTCGCCTCGAGCGGGGTGCTCGAGAACACGACCACCCAGCGGTCGCCTGCGGACTCCAGCTGCCGTCGCAGCCAGGTCACCTGGTCCGGCCGGAGCACTCCCCGTGCGCCCCCGCGGCGCGAGGCCGTATCGAGCAGGACGGCGGCCGTCGACGGGCCGATGTCGACGCGTGCATCCATCAGCGGGCCGCGACCGCCGTGACCGCTGGCGCCGCGCAGGCCCGCCACGACTTGGCGGGGCGGTTCCTCACGCCGGCCGGGGTCCGCGGGGACCTGAATCGACGTTCCGGGAAGCCCGTGACTCAAGAGCCGGGCCACCACGGCGGGCGCAAGGCGGCGTGTCCGCGCGGCACGCAGCGCTCCGCGGTCGAGCGTCACGAGCTTCCGGGAGCCGGTGGCGACCGCGTTCGTCGCAGCCGTGGCCCGGACGTTCCCCTGCACGAGCAGGTCGTGGTTTCCCGGGATGGGATACCACGGCGCCGCCAGCCCGGGCGAGCGGAACGGGCGCTCGGCCGCCGCGAGCAGGCCGCGGTACCTGGGAGGGTCGACGTCGGGGCGGTAGATGAGCGGATCGGCGTTGGACGCCTGCTGGACTCCGGTGTAGCCGGGGCCGCCGGATCCGGGGTCGACGGGGCCGCCGCGGAGCACGGCGAGCGCCTGCGCCAGCTCGTTCGCCTGGTCGTTGTCGATGAGGTCGCCCGTCTCGAACACGGCCTGGGGCCGGGTGGCGTTCACCGACCGGACAATGGCTGCGAGCACCTGGGTGGTGAGCGCCTCCTGCGGCCGGAACGCCGACGTGAACGGCGGGCCGAGCCGATCCAGCATCTCGACCCGGGCGGGGGACTCCTCGTCGGTGACGTGGGCATCGGTGATCTGGGCGAACCGGGCGAGAACCCGCACCCCGCGGGCACGGCCGCCCAGGGCGGTGCGTGCCACCATCGGCTCACCGGGCCCGGGCGCGAGCGTGCCGTTCCCGCGGGCGTCGACCCAGGTGCGCGCGAGCGTCGACCCTGACAGCGGCGCCGACGGGACGCCCGACCCGCCAGAGCATGCGCCCAGAAGCGCCATGGAGCACGCGGCGGCCGGGATGAGGCATCGTCCGCGAGGCACGGCCCGATTCTAGGGACGGGCCTTCCGAAGATCTCGCGGGCGGCATTACAACTGCCTGAATTCCGCAGTGGCGGCGGCGAAGCCGCTGGTACCCTGGAAAGGCGATGGCGACCGGTACCGCACCCCGAGTGCTCGTTGTCGACGACGAGCCGATGGTCCGGGACGTCCTCGGTCGCTATCTCGCTCACGAGGGTTTCGTCGTCGATTCCGCCGCTGACGGACGCCATGCGCTCCGTGCGATCCAGGACGGGCCCCCGCCCGATGTCATCCTGCTCGACCTCATGCTGCCGGCCGTGGACGGCCTGGACGTACTGCGGCTCGTGCGGCTCGGAAGCGACGTCCCGGTCATCATCCTCTCGGCCAAGGCCTCGGAGTCCGAGCGGATCACGGGCCTCGAGCTCGGAGCTGACGACTACGTGACCAAGCCGTACTCGCCCCGCGAGGTCGTCGCGCGCGTCCGCGCGGTGCTGCGCCGGGCCGACGGTGACACCCGGGACCGGCTCCACTATGGCGACCTCGCCATCGATGCCGTCCGGCGTGAGGTGACTCGCTCGGGGGCGGTCGTCCACACGACCCGCAAGGAGTTCGAGCTCCTGTGGATGCTCGCGTCCCATCCCGGGCGGGTGTTCTCGCGGGCCCAGCTCGTCGAGTCGGTCTGGGGCTATGTGTGGTCGGGGGACACGGACACCGTCACCGTCCACGTCCGCAGGCTCCGCGCGAAGGTCGAGGACGACGCCTCGGCCCCGCGGCGGCTCGTGACTGTGCGCGGCGTGGGATACCGGTTCGAGCCGTGAGCGAGGCCGCTCGCCTCATCGCTCTGCTCGGGCCGATCACTGTCGCGACCCTCGTCTCCGCCGTCGCCGCCCGGACGCTCGTGGCACGCGCGAGCCTGCCGCACGCGATGGTGGCGATCGCCGTCATCGCATCGCTCGTGACCGTGGTGGATCTCCTGGCCCTCAGCCACTTCATGCTCATCGATCCCGGGAGCGGCGCCGAGCTGGCATTCATCGCCCTCTACTCGGTCACGGCCGGCGTGGCCGCTGCACTGATCGTCGCGCGGTCGAATACGCGCGCGCTGGCCCGCCTGGTCACGACGGCTCGCGCGCTGGGAACCGACGGCCTCGACGTCCGCGTCGGCGAGCTGCGCGCGAGCCCCGAGCTCGTGCTGCTCGCGCGGACCCTCGACCAGGCCGCGGCACGACTCTCGGAGGCAATCGATGCCGAGCGCGAGATCGAGGCCCAGCGGCGCGATCTCATGACGTCGATCTCGCACGACCTGCGGACTCCGCTCGCGAGCATGCGTGCCATGGTGGAGGCCGTGAACGACGGCATCGTGTCCGACCCGGACACCGTCCGGCGCTACGCGGGCGAGATGCACCGGTCGACGATGGCGCTCGTGACGATGGTGGACGACCTGTTCGAGCTCGCGCGGGCGGATGTCGCCAGCCTCGCCGGCGACCATACGCGGACCCCGCTCGCGGTGGCCGTCGAGCGTGCGCTCGACGTGTGGCGGCCGGAGGCCGCCCGCCGCCAGATCGAGCTGGCCGTCGACCTTGGCGACGCCGGCTCCTGCCTGTGCTCACCGCGGCTCTCCCGTGTGGTGCACACGCTCGTCGACAACGCGATTCGCTACACCGCGCCCGGCGGCCGGGTCACGGTGCATGCGTCCGCGGGCGACTTCGGGATCCGCGTCGCGGTCGAGGACACCGGCACAGGCATCGCGCCCGACCACCTGCCCCGCATCTTCGAGCCGTTCTGGCGGGGCGACCCGGCGCGATCGAGCCGTGGCGCCGGGCTTGGCCTCACGCTTGCGAAGCGGATCGTCGAAGGGCTCGGCGGCGAGATCCGCGCGAGCAGCACTCCTGACCACGGCTCCCGGTTCGACGTGTCGGTTCCGACGGGCGCATAGCCGTCACCACGTCGTCCCGAACAGCACCTCGACCGCGACGGCCTGGGCCGCGAGCAGTAGGAGCGCCGGCCGCAGCTTGACGCGTTCGAGCTCCGGGGCCGCGGCGACGACCGCCAGCGGCACGAGAAACTGCCAGATCCGCTCCACCTCGGCTTTCGAGAACCCGCTCAGCGCGGCCAGCATCACGACCACGGCGAGCGCGACGGCGGGCGCGGACCGGGCGCCCAGCACACGGGCGTACGCCAGCGCGACCGGCACGCCGAGCCCTGCCAGGAACGCCGCCGGATCACCGGCCACCCAGTACCAGTACGGTCGCAGGTGCGACACGCCGTGCTCGTAGTGGTACTTGGTGTGGGAGTACGTGGCGATCGGATCGAAGCCCGTGACGAGCCAGAGCACGGAATAGAAGGCCACGGCGATCCCGGTCACCACCGTCACGGTGGCGAGTGCCTCGCGCCAACCGCGGCGCAACCAGACCACGATGCCGGCCCAGACCGCCGCGGCGGGGAGGGAGTATGAGAGAAACGCGCAGGCCGCGGTCGCGGCGCCTGCGGCCAGGCGCCGGCGCCGCACGATCAGGAGTGCGGCTCCGACTCCGGCCGTCGCAAAGAGCGCGTCCATCGACGTGGCGCTCTCGAGCAGCACGGTCGGCGTGAACGCCCAGGCCAGCGTTGCCACCCGAGCCGCGCGCTCGCCGGCGAGGGCGCAGCCGAGCAGGTAGACGAGCGGCGTCGCAGCGGCACCGGCGAGCAGGATCAGTGCGGCGGCAGGCCAGGCGCCAGGCGCACCCGCACGGTCGAGCGCGGCGAGAAGGACCGTTGCCCCGGGCGGGTGCGCCGACGGGTGGATCGGGAGGCCCGTGACGATCAGCTCCGCGAAATGGCGCACGTAGTCGCCGGGGTCGGCGAGGAATAGGGGAACGGTGGGGAGGTAGTCATGGGCTCCGATCCGGCCCACCAGCGGCCGGACGAGCTCGTCAGGCCCGAACCTGCTCACGTTCAGGGCGATCCTGCTCGACAGCGCGACCAGCGTGGCGCCGACAAGCCACCGGTTTCGCGGCAGCCGCATGAGTGCCGGGGCCGTCGCGGCGAGCGCCAGCGTGGCGACCGCGGCGAACGGCGTCCACCATGTCACCCGCGGGTGCGGAAATGCATAGAAGGGGGGCGTCGGGGCGCCCAGCTTGACATGGTGCTGCGGCACCTCGTACCCGAGCACCACGGCAACGGTCACGAGCGCGACGAGCGCCAGCTCGACTGGCGTCCGGCCGCCGATCGGCCGGGCCGGAGCCCGCACGCCGATGTCGCGTCCTGCGATCCCCATGCGCCACCAGGATGGCCGCTCGACCTTGCCACCGTATGGCGCGTTCCTTACGAATCGGGGAACTCGGGGCCGCGGGTCCCCGGGCGCCGGTATAACTGCAGCCGTGGAGCTCGTACTGGTCACCGGCGGGCTGGGGTTCATCGGATCGCACATCGTCGACGCGCTCGTCGAGCGGGGGAGCGGCGTGCGCGTCCTGGACTGCCTGCACCCGTTCTCGCACCAGGCCGAACCGGGCTACCGGAACCCCGCTGCCGAGTACGTCCGGGGAGACGTCTGCGACCCGGCGACGGTTGCCGAGGCGGTCAGGGGCGTCACCGCGGTCAGCCATCAGGCTGCGATGGTCGGGATGGGCGTCGACCTGCGGGATGCGCCCGGCTATGTCGCAAACAACGATCTCGGCACCGCCGTGCTCCTGGCGGAGCTTTCGGCCGCGCGATTCGCCGGTCGGTTCGTGCTCGCATCGAGCATGGTCGTGTACGGCGACGGGCGGTATCGATGCGGCCGGCACGGCGACGTTGCACCTCACCCGCGTCTGGCGGAGGATCTCGCAGCGGGCAGGTTCGATCCGCTCTGCCCGGACTGTCGCGCTCCGCTCGCGGCTGCTCCCGTGTCCGAGGACGCGCCGACCGACCCGCGCACCGTCTACGCCGCGACCAAGCTCCATCAGGAGCATCTCTGCACGGTGTTCGGACGGGAGACGGGGGCTGCGATCACCCGGCTCCGCTACCACAACGTCTACGGACCGCGCATGCCCCGCGACACGCCCTATTCGGGCGTCGCGGCGATCTTCCGGAGCGCGCTCGAGACCGGTGCCGCGCCGGAGGTGTACGAGGACGGTGGCCAGCTTCGCGACTTCGTCCATGTCTCCGACGTGACCGCGGCCAACCTGCTGGCGCTTGAGGCCGGCCGGCCGGGCGCCGTCTACAACATCGCGACCGGCATGCCGACGACCGTGGCCGACATGGCACGCGCCCTGTGCGCACGGCTGCGTCCGGACGTCGGGCCCCGGATCAGCGGCCGCTTCCGGCTCGGTGATGTCCGCCATGTGGTCGGCTCGCCGGCCCGCGCGAGCCGCGAGCTCGGCTTCGCGGCCCGGATCGCCTTCGCCGACGGGATGGCGGAGTTCGCGCGTGCCCCGCTACGGGCGCCGGTGTCGCCGCGCGCGGACGAGGCCGCCTAGCACGGCGAGCCACACGAGGACGACGAGCACCGCGAGGTTCCTGCCGTAGTGGTTCGGCAGCCTGCTCGGATTCGCGCCGTTGTGCGGCACCCCGAAGGCGGGCAGCGTGAACACGACGAACACCGCCGTTGTGATCAGGCCGGCCTGGACCGGAGCGAGCGCCCAGCCGGGGAATGCCCTTCGTGCGCCCCATCCCAGCGCGAACACGATCGGCGCGGCGACGAGATCGTGCACGACGATCCCGCCTCCGAACCAGACGACGAAGTCGTGTGGCGACACCGGTTTGCGCAGGAGGCTGTAGACCCCGAACGCCATGAACGCCGAGCCCACGCAGAGGCACGCTGTGAACAGACGCCGGTTCAGTGGGTGGGGCTCGTCGTGGCTCACAGCACCGTCAGCTGCATGACCCACTTGGTCTGCTGCGTTCCCGGCCGGTTGGGGGCGATCAGCCGGACGGGGTAGCCGTGGTCGATGTGCAGCGGCCCCCCGTTCAGCTCCATCGCGAGCAGCGTGAGCGCGTCGCGGGCGTGGTCGGGGTTCAAGATCGACCGGTGGCTGCCTCCGTGCGTCTGAATCGACTCGACGAGCACGCGCGCGCCGGCACCGGCTCCGGCCCGGTCAAGTAGGTCGCGCACCCTGACGCCACGCCACGACGCGTCGGTGCTCCACCCCTCGACGCACGAGATCGGAAGCCGGGCTTCGACCTGGGGGAGCGCGCGAAGATCGGCGAGCGAGTAGGTCGCCGGCCGCGCCACGGCTCCGCCGATCGAGAGCCGGTAGTCCGGGGACAGCGCCGCCCGCCTGACGGCGGCCGGAGCGGTGTGGTTCACGGGGACTCCCTGCGGGCCGAGCCCGGCACGCCGCGGCGCGAGCAGGGCGAGGCGGCTCAGAAGCGGCACCGCCTCGCCGGCCGTCAGCAGGAGGATCGTTCCGCCGGCCGCGCCGACGACCGTCAGGAAGCCGCGCCGGCTGAGCCCGGAGGCCGGCTTCACCGGGGAGCTGGTCGGTGCCGGATCATGGCGGAGGCCGCGGCGGGCGGCGTCCCACTTTGCGCCGACGTGGACGATCAGGCCGCCGATCGCGATCCAGGCGCCCGCGTAGTGGGCGGCCGGGAAATTGAACGGGAACAGGTACCAATAGAAGACGTTCAAGAGCCCCGTCGCGAGCTGAAACAGGGCGCCTCCCACGAGCGCGACGAGCGCCAGCCGTTCGACGGCGTGGAAGGGATCGCGCACCGGCGGCCACGTCCACAGGCGCGGGTAGGCCACCCACATCTTGGCCAGGAGCAACGGCAGGGCCAGCATGCCGGTGAGGACGTGGATTCCCTGCGTCACCTGGTAGAGCGAGACGGGGCGCGACGGCCAGGCGTCGGTGATCTCACGCGGGCCGCGCTGGATGAAATGGGACATGAGCCCCGTCACGAAGCAGATGGTGAACGCGATGCCCACCGCGATCCCGAGCAGCGCGGCCGACCGTTCACCGTGGAGCCGGCTCGGAAAGGCGCCGGGAGTGAGCGGCCCGCGCCGGGCGCGGGCGAACCGCTCCCAGCCGTCAGCGGGCCGCGGCGGGCTCGGCATCCCCCAACCTCCCGACCGTCTCCGCGAACGGCGTCCCGGGCGCCATGGCGGCCACGGCCACCGCGTCGGCGTAGCGGTCGACGTCGCGCAGCCGCGGCAGGAGCCGCGTTCGGAGTCCCAGATGCTCGAGCCGTTCGAGCTGGCGCCTGCCCGTATCCGGCCGGCTCATAGGCACGCCGGCGAACACCCGGTCATCGACGCTGTGCAGGCCGATCGCCCACCAGCCGCCGTCCTCCGCCAGCCCCAGCACCGCGTCCGCCCCGCCGCCGGCGAGCACATCGATCGCGTGGTCGAGCATGGCGGCGGTCACCTGCGGCGAGTCCATGCCGATCAGCACGGCCGGGGCCCCGGCGTCGGCGAACGCGGATGCGAGGCGCGCCGCGTGCCCGGCACCGCGCTGCGGCATGACCTCGATCGACGCCGGGAGCCACGGTCCCGGCTCCCCGTCGAGCACGAGGATCCGGCACGTCGCGTGGGCGGCCAAGACCGCGTCGAGCGTCGTGACCAGCGACGCCTCGGCAACGGCCGCAGCCTCTTCCAGGTCGAGCGGCGGGCACAGCCGGGTCTTCGACCGCCCGGGAACGGGGGCCTTCGCGAGCACGAGGATTGCAGTCACGTCCGCACCCGGGCCATGTCGAGCACCGCGAGCGCCGTCCCCCGCACGCTTCCGGACACCTTCGAACGGCCGATGCGGGGCCGGTATCCGACCTGCGTCTCGGACACCCGCCAGCCCGCCGCGGCGGCCCGCACCACCATCTCCAGCGGCCACCCGAAGCGCCGATCGCGGATGCCGAGCACGAGCAGACTGTCGCGCCGCGCGGCACGCATCGGCCCGAGATCGGTCAGCTCGACACCCGTCGCCCGGCGCAGGCGCGCGGCGATGAGACGGTTCGCCAGGCGGGCGTGCGCCGGCCAGGCCCCCGGCTCGGCGCAGCGGGCTCCCAGCACGAGGTCGGCCTCGTCGACGACGACGGGCCCCACCACCGCCGGGAGCTGCCGCGGATCGAGCGAGGCGTCACAGTCCATGAACGCGACGACGGCCGACCTGGCGGCCACGAGGCCCGCGTAGCACGCGGCTCCAAAGCCCGGCTGCGGCTCGAGGATGACCTCGGCCCCCAGCTCCGCCGCCAGGCGGCCCGAGCCGTCGCTCGAGCCATTGTCGACGACGACCGGGCGGTATCCGGCGGGCATCCGGTCGAGCACCCAGGGCAGCGCACCCAGCTCGTTGCACACCGGAAGGATCACGTCGATCACGCCACGGCCCCTTGAGGCTCGTTCGAGCGCCGGGCGGGGACGGCGGTCAGCGCCTGATCGAGGTCGGCGAGGATGTCGTCAGCGTCCTCGACACCCACGGACAGCCGCAGCGCCCCGGAGACGTGGTCGTCGCCGGGAAGGAAGGCCAGGCTTTCGAGCCCCCCGAGGGTGGGAGCAGGGCGGATGAGCCGGAGCGCCCCGAGGACCAGCCGCGCTCGGTCAAACCCGCCGCGAGGGCGGACGAGCACCATGCCGGCGCCTCCGTCGAGCAGCCTGCGGGCCAACGCCGCGTCTGGATGCGACTCGAGCAACGGGTGCAGCACCCACTCGACCTCAGGGTGCCCCTGGAGGAACCGAGCGACGAGGAGGCCGTTGCGGTTGTGGGCGCTCATCCGCAAGGACAGCGTCCGCAGACCGCGTGCGAGCAGGGCGGCTGCGCCGGGATCGAGGCAGGAGCCGGTCGCCCACTGGACGCGCCGCACCCGGCCGACGAGCGAGTCAGGCCCGGAGACGGAGCCGGCGATGACATCCGAATGGCCGTTCAGATATTTGCTCGCCGAATGCACGACGAGGTCGCAGCCGTGCTCGTGCGGGCGGAGATTGACCGGAGTCGCCAGCGTCGAATCCACAACCGTGACCGCGCCCACGTCGTGGGCGGCCGCCGCGATCCCGTCCAGGTCTGCCACCCGCAGGCCGGGGTTCGACACGGACTCGACGAACGCCATCGACGCACCGGCCGCGAGGGCCGTCCGCCATGCATCCAGGTCGGCGACGGGGACGAAGACGACGTGCCGCCCCATCCGCGGAATCTCGCGCGCCAGGAGGTGGGCCGAGTCGGCGCATACCTCGCGGGCGGCCACGACCGTTCCTCCGGGGGGAACCAGCGCAAGCACCACGGCAGTCGTGGCAGCGGTGCCTGAGCTGAAGAGGAGCCCCGCACCCGACCCCTCAAGACCGGCGATCGCCGCTGCGACAGCCTCGACGCCGGGGTTGGCGAGCCGCGAATATCCGGGCTCGCCCGCTCCCTCAAAGGCGGTTGACCGGTACACGGGGGCGCACAGCCCGTCGCCGATCACCCGCGCCGGATCGGGCGGGTGGACCACGAGCGTCGCCGGCGAGTGAGAACGCATGGTGGGAGCCTGACCACCCCCTCTTGCCCAGAGGTGGCCGGCTCCTTACGGTTCGGTGAACTCGGCGGCTAGACGGCGGGCCGGGGCTTCTGCCCGAGCCCGAGGCCGCCGAACAGACCGCGGCGGCGGAGGCGGCTCTCCCGCACCTGCGCTTGGAGGCGGCCTGCGCGCGCCTCGCGGATCAGGTCGGAGTGCCGGGCCTGGGCAATGCGCTCTTCCTGGAAGATGCGCCCGAGTGCGAGTGTGGAGTGAGGATGCATGCCCACATGACGGGTGCGGGCGGCATGATCTTCCCTACTCGGGCGACGGGGTCATCGAGTAGATGAAGAAGGCCGGCTCGTCGCCGACGTTCTCGAGGCTGTACTCCCACCCGGGCGCCAGGTAGACGCCGTCGTCCGGGCCGATCTCGAGTTCGCCCTCGTCCCAGGTGAGGCGTAGACGGCCTCGGACGACGAAGTATGTCTCGTCGACAGGCCCGTACCAGTGGTCGCCCTCGCCGGTCGCGTCAGCGTCAGTGAACGACCATGTGTTGGAGCGCTCGCCGGGGTCCATCCACGCGGCGCCGAGGAGCAGGTTCGAGCCGTGCGCCGCTCTGGTCACGATGCGGCCGATGCGAACTCGGGTCGGCGCCTCGGCGGCCGGGATCACGGGAACCGAGGCGAGCGGGATCACGGCTGGCCGGGGACGGTCCACGCCACGACCCTACACCGATCCCGCTACGATGGGATCAGAAGCGTTGCCGGGGCGATCCCCGGTGAATCGCATCCAGAGAGGCGGAGGGACCGGCCCTGTGAAGCCTCGGCAACCGCTCCGATCGGCGGAGAACGGTGCCAAATCCGGCGGGGCACCGCCCCGGTAGATGTGTACCGACCTGGGGGATCGACCATGAAAGCCGCTCGACTCGTCTGCAAAGGCTGTTCCGCCGTCTACCCGCTCGAGGCGCTCTTCGCCTGCGACCGGTGCTTCGGCCCGCTCGAGGTGGGCTACGACGGGCTCGACCGTCCGATCAGCCCGGCGGACGTGGCGGCGGGGCCGGCGACGCTGTGGCGGTACGCCGACTTCCTGCCGGTCGCGCCGCCGGAGGGTGGGCTGCCCGTCGGCCGCTCGCCGCTGATCCGCGCTGACCGGCTCGCAGCGGAGCTCGGCCTCGAGTGCGAGCTCTACGTCAAGACCGAGACGTCGAACCCCACCCATTCGTTCAAGGACAGAGTCGTCGCCGTAGCTGCGGCCAAGGCTGTCGAGCTGGGCTACGAGGCGCTCGCCTGCGCCTCGACGGGCAACCTGGCCGGCGCGACCGCGGCGGCGGCTGCGGCGCTCGGCCTTCCCGCATACATCTTCGTGCCCGCCGACCTCGAGCGCGAGAAGATCGTCGCCGCCGCTGCGTACGGCGCGACGGTGTTCGCCGTCGACGGCTCCTACGACGACGTGAACCGGCTGTGCTCGGAGCTCGCCTACGAGCGGCCGTGGGCGTTCGTCAACGTCAACATGCGCGCGTACTACTCGGAGGGGTCAAAGACGATCGCCCTCGAGACGGCCGAGGATCTGGGCTGGCGCGCCCCAGACCGGGTCGTGGCGCCGATCGCGTCGGGCTCTCTCTACACCAAGATCCTCCAGGGGTTCCGCGAGGGCCGCGCCGCCGGCCTGATCACGCCCGGGACGGACCCGGTGATGCACGGCGCCCAGGGCGAGGGCTGCGCGCCCGTCGCGACCGCGTTTGCGACGGGCGCCGACGAGGTGGTGCCCGTCAGGCCGCAAGGCCTGGCAAAGTCGCTCGCGATCGGAAACCCGGCCGACGGCGTCTTCGCGCTCGGGGTGGCCAGGTCGACGGGCGGCACGATCGAGTCGGCCGGCGACGAGGAGCTGGTCGACGGCATCCGCCTGCTCGCCCGGACGACGGGCATCTTCACCGAGACTGCCGGCGGTGTGACCGCGGCCGTCCTCAGGCGGCTGGCCGAGCGGGGCGAGATCGCGTCCGGCGAGACCGTCGTCGCCTACATCACCGGCGACGGCCTGAAGACCATCGACGCGGTGGTCCCGTCGGTGTCGACGATCGACGTCCCGGCCGATATCGACGCCGTCGACGCGGCGCTCGCGCCACTCGCCGTCACCTGATGGCCACGGTTCGACCACCCGGGCCGGACGACTTCGCGGCCATCGTCGTCATGGGCGAGGCCTTTGACCGGGCCCTCACCGGCACCGGCGACTGGTCGGAGGAGGACGTGGCCCACGACTGGCGGGATCTGGCCGATCCGGAGCGCGACGCGTGGCTGGTCGAGGAGGACGGCGCCGTCGTGGGCTACGCCACGTTCCAGGACGACGCCGAGGGGTGCTTCGAGGCGGACGGGTACGTCCACCCGGAGCGGTTCGGGCGCGGGATCGGATCGCTGATCGTCGAGCTCACCGAGCGGCGGGCCGCCGAGCAGCTCGAGATCGTGACGCTGCCGCGCGCCGTCATGCAGAACACCGTCCTGCACGTCGACCGCGCCGCCCGCGACCTGCTCGAGGGGCGAGGCTACCGCCCCGTCCGGCACTTCCTGCGGATGCAGATCGACATGGCCGAGGCGCCGCCGGCGTCCGAGTGGCCGGAGGACGTCACCGTGGCGCCGTTCCGGGTGGACTCGGACGTCGCCGACGTGCACGCCTGCCTCCAGGAGGCGTTCGCCCACGAGTGGAGCTTCCGCGCCGAGACGCTCGAGGACTGGCGCGTGCGGAAGCTCGAGGATCCCCGGTTCGACGCGTCGCTCTGGGCGGTCGCGCGCGACGGAGGCGAGGTGTGTGGCGTCGCGCTCTCGACGGACGGCCAGTTCGACATGGGGTTCGTCAATGCGCTCGCGGTGCTACCGGCCTGGCGCCGGCGCGGGCTCGGCCTGGGGCTTCTGCGGCAGGCGTTCGCCTGGTTCTGGGAGCGAGAGGAGCGGCGCGTCGGCCTCGGCGTCGACACCGAGAACCCGACGGATGC